>CAVURW010000133.1:0-18027 GCA_963743595.1 uncultured Verrucomicrobiae bacterium | reverse complement strand
CCAGTACGCACTGCCATCACCGTTGCGAAGGTATCCATCCTGGCGGATCGGCGTGTAATCGACGGGGTCGAGCGGTCCCATGCCGGCGACCAAGTACGGCGGATGCGCCCGAAATCTCGGTCTCGGCCACGAGGCGAACGATTCCGATCGGGCTGGTGTACTCGCCCAGGCTGCCGACCAGGCTCAACAAGAGGATCGCGGACGGCCCGGCGCATGGTGAACCTCCGGAAGCCCAAGGCGCTGACGGCCAGGGCCAACGTCAGCCCACCCATGTACAAGGACGGCACCCAGACCTTCGCGTCGTATCCCAAAGTTTCAAGGCGCGCATCCAATGGTTATTGCCGTCCACCTGAATGCCGGAGAAATTGGGCCAAAGTAGCTCCACAATCCGGATGGGCGCGATGCTAAACGGATAAATATCGTGCGGACCTCCGCCCGCGGCCCGCGATGTGAGTTGTGTGAACTCAACCACCGGCAGGAGTTGAATGGCGGTCACCGCGGCCGCGACGCCGGCCGACATCGCCAAACCGAGGGCCGTGAAGCCAACCGGAAAACGCTTTCCGAGGCGCACCACCGATAAAGAAACGCCAGTGCGACCAACCCCCAGACCACGTTGATCGCCAACGGAAGCCAAAGCATGCCTGGCAGCGGCGGCGGCGGCTTCTTCACCTCCCGAAATTTCGGCAGCCACTCCGCGAGGACCAAGTCGCCGCACAGTAGGAGACGAATCCCAGCGCGACCATGGGCACGGACCACCGGAACCTCGAAGCGGGGCGAGAAATCTCGGCACAGGCATCCTCCCCCTCGGTCGTGTTTCGACGGGCTCGATTCCAGGCGATCCCGATCGCATAGCCGGTGGCCGCCAGGCCCAGCAGATAGGCGGCTTGGGGATCGCCGCCGAGCATCTGCATGGCGAGGACGATCGACAGTTCGGAAACAGTCCCACCGACGCCCCTGGAGCACCCAACGATCGATCGCATGCATACCCAACGGCAGCCAGGCCGCACCTACGAGATAGATGATGTTGCAGTATTGGAACAAGATCGGTGCGCCGAACGCATCGACCAGCGCGCTCGGCGTCGAGCCCACCCAACTCGTTTGCCATCCTCGCATCAAGACCAGCATGGTGACGAACGCAAGCGCGGTATGGAAGACGATGTAGATGCGTGCGGCCCAATGATAGGGCATCACGGCGAAGATCACTTTGCCGGGATAAAAGACGGCCGCGGTCCAGGATTGCCCAACAGCGGCATCCCGGCATTTTCCTCGGGTTCCCACGAGGGGCCAACGGCCCTCGTTCCATTCTTGCTGCACTCGCTGGTTCAGCGGGTAGTAGAATGGCCGGCATCCCGATAGCCGAACTGGCGATCCGCGAAGAACACCGGGGCATAGCAGCAGAGAAACAAAGCGGCGAAGCAAGCGAGAATCAGAAAAACGAACCAATAATTTCGCATGTAGCGACCTCCCATCGTTACGACTTGTCTCGTGAAGCCGTTAGTCATGAGTCAACGCGATCGGAATGAAGGGAAACGAAGAAGAATCGAACGATCGCGTGAGCGAGTGGCATTCACGCCAAGTCCGCGTTCATGGTAACGGCGTCGGAGAAGGGATGAAGGATGTGGGGATGATTCCCGACTTTACTCGCCCGTTGACCTGGGCGTGTTCATCCATACTGGATAGGGCGGACATTCCTGTCCGCCACAGGGGCCAGCTGGCCGTATGTTGCGAGCACTTACGGACCTCGCGCCGTCAGCAATCGCTGCGCACGCGAATCGTTGGGCTTCCCGGTGGAGGAAAACGCTCGCGGCACGCGATATGGGCGTCGTCTTCGGTAGGGAACTCGCCAGCGGTGGAATTGGCCGTCGATGCCGAAGCTGTAGCCTTCGGCGAACCGCAATCGGAAGTGACCAGATGGTGTCCTTTGAACTTGGTCCACAGGTTTCCATTGGCCGAAATCCTCCAGGTCAGGCGGGCCCAACGGCGTCTGGCCGCGGCTCAACGCGCGGACAGTTTCCGCAAATTCGACTCGCAGCGTCTGGGTTAACATCGTCGTCCGTGAGATGCTCGGCGCAGGATCCGGCCAACCGCGACGACTCCAGCCCAATCGTCGTGAACCAACATGTGCACGAACCGGATCGGGTACTTGCGGCACGCCTCACAGGTGTGGTAATCGACCTTGTCCGCCGGGTCCTGGTTCGGGTTCCGGTCCAGCAGACCTTGATGCAGGTCCATCCCCAACGGGGGAAGCCTGGGTACTCCTAACGCGGGATTGGATGAGAGCCATGAGCCTTAAGGACCCGGATGTTCCCCGTGCGGTTCGGCCAGATCATAGCTACACCGGTTCCTACGACGGATGGATCCCCTTAACAGTCGCAGCCATGTGGCGGCTAGGTGCGCAGAAGGATGCTTATGACTTCTACTGCCGGACCGCGGAAGTGACGAAGGAAGGGCCATTTGCGCAAGCCCATGAATTCTACGGTCCGAATCCGACTTCCAACGATGCTCCCGTGCGAATTGCTTTGCGAGGAGCGAACATGAAGGAATGCATCAGCGGAGTGGCCTTTACAGATGTGGTGATCAATACTTTCTTTGGCTTTAGTCCCTCTGTGGACGGGAAGATACTTCTTACGGACGAGGTTACGCCAAGACCTTTTAGTGGAACGTTACAAAACGTTCGATATGGAAAATCGCTTTATGAAATTTCTGCGGATAAGAACGGGCTAAGTTTGAAACCCGTACAACACTAGGGGTATTTTAACGCGGGTTTGTAGAAAGGATTGTCTGTCCTAAATTACCCTATGCAAAAAACCACCACATGCCTCTGGTTCAATGGGCAGGCTGAGGAAGCCGCCAATTTCTACGTCTCTCTGCTTCCCAATTCCCGCATCGAACGCATCCTCCGTTCTCCCATAGATTACCCTGGTGGGCACGCCGGCAAGGTACTCACCGTCGAGTTCACCCTCGCTGGCATTCAGTACCTCGGCCTCAACGGCGGCCCTGGTCACCCGTTCACCGACGCCGTCTCCTTGCAGATCCATTGCGAGGATCAGGCCGAAGTCGACCGCCTCTGGTCCGCTCTTTCCGAAGGTGGCAGCGAAGTCGCCTGCGGCTGGCTCAAGGATCGCTGGGGCCTCAGTTGGCAGATCGTCCCCATACGGCTCTGGGAATTGATGAACGATCCCAACCCCGCCAGGGCGAAGCGCGCCATGGAAGCCATGATGAAAATGGTTAAGATCGACATCACCACCCTCGATCGCGCCGTCGATGCCACCTGATCTTCCCCCTCCGAACCCGGAGTAGACGAGCAAACCATCAGGTGCTTATTTTTCGGCGATCCACATTTATTGGTAAACAAGTCTTTCTGAAAGCTGCAGGTGGTATTTTGAAATGGTCCCTAAAAATACGAGAGAAGTGGAATCGGTCACAAAAGCCCGTTTTTTCCGCAATGTCGTCCAGAGTCAAGTCAGTTATGTGCAACATCCGGCAAGCTCTCGTGAGTCGCAGTCGAAGCAAATAGCGGTGAGGCGGTTCTCCGATAGAGCGGGTAAACAGATGGCTGAATGTGCTGGTGCTTAATCCAGCAATCGAGGCGAGATTCTCGTTTTTGAGATGGATTCCATCGGGTTGCTCCAGTCGATTCAAAACTCGGGCGATTCGGGGATCAGCTACGGTTTCCCGCCAAGACGTCCTAGGAATTCGAGAGAGCGATAATTGGATAATTAAACCGCAGATTAGACTTCTCTCGATAAGCCGCAACTCCGATGACAAGGCATGGACGTCTCGAAACCGCTGAACGAGTTCAATCTCTAAGGGCGTAATCTCCTGAATGATCGGCTCTGGACGTTCACTCGCATATCGTATAACCGTCGTAAAATGTAAAAAAAGATGCATCACTTCCCGTGTCGTATGTGACGAAACGGAGGTGTGAGGAGGAACAAGAACGATATGATTAGGATCGAGATCCCAACGATCAGATCCAGAGCTAAGGTAGGCTCCCGGCTCCTCATTCCAATACCAGCGCCAAAAGGGACCAATGAAATCCTTTTCGCTCCACGTCCAAAATTTAAGGGATACATAACCGCAATAAAGAATTTCTGGAGCTGGGCTAGGATGAAATCCCTCACCAACATTTTTCTGCGACGGTTTCTTCATGTTTCACTCAAATTCCCTTAAGCAATGTAGAGAACCCGATGGAGACGAATCAGTTGCGTTCGCCTTGAAAAATTTCAGAGGCTGCCCCAGATAGCAAAAAACCAGCTAAGAAGTCAAAGGCCAGCAGCCCTTCCTATTTAAGAGAAGGCGGCCACAGCCACCAGAGAGCACTGGTTACGCCTCGTGGATAGTGGCGGCAACCATAGGCTACGTGAGAACTGGTGTAAAACTGATCGCTCCAACAGACTGCTGGAGCACCGAGAACTTCATAAGCGAAGTGAGCCGAGTCTGCATTTGCGCCCGTGGTTACATTTTTGACACCGAGAATGTTTTCAGCGACGTACTGGTTTAGGTAAACTTTGCTGACCCAAGTGGTGGAACTGCTCGAGGAAAGATTCCATGCCCCTGTTTCTGAATCGATACAGACCCCAGGCACCAGGATGGTGGAGAGATGCGTTTTCAGGTGTTTGATGAGCTCGGCATTCGGTCCGTCTAAGGCTACGTCTTTCGTCAGTCCCATCGCGTAAGGATAAGCCAAGCCTTCGATTGCCGGAATAATCGATGATGTGCTTTTACCATCAAAACTGGCCGGAAATGATTGAGTGGATTCGTTCCAATGCGCGTTCAATCCCTTTGCCGTGTACACTTCGGCATCGTTCGCTTCTTTAGCGGCTGCGGAATCTCCCAATTGTTGGAAAACGGGTCCCAGCATGGCGTAACAGGCGAAGGAACGGACGGTGGTGTAAAGGCTATTTTGGGGGACACGGAGTGATTTATCCATGGCATCGTAGGTGGTGATTTCGCCCGCGTGCACCCCATAGTTAGAAATGTAAGTGGTGATTCCGTCTCGTTTAGCCGGGTCACTATCGTCGCGTTCTTGCATGGATCGGAGCACCTGTTTCAACGTGTCCCGATTTTGTTCCAGCCAGGCGTTGTCGCCGGTGGTTTTCCAATAGAGCGCAGCGCAAACAATCCAATTTTGAAGTTCCTCCTGAGTCATTAGGGTCGGGTAATGTGCTCCCTTTTCATGGGTAGAAAAATTCAGTCGGCTTCCCATATCATGGCAAAATCCCAGGCCGCCGGGGATCCGGTTAGTTTGATCGGGAAGGGTGAGTTCATCGTTGAAGGAGAAGATATCGCGGAAGTTGTTCAATTCGTTTTTGACCGTCCAGGGATGCATGGATAATTCATAGAAAACGTGGTCGATGGTTAAATCGAACGTGTTGATGCACGAGCACTCCCCTTCGATCACTGCCCAAATGGGACGCTTGTTCTCGTCGGCGTGCAGAACCGTGTTGTACTGATAGGAATGAAGCGCATCCGCAGCCAGGAACCTGCGTTCGTCGTCCTGTCCGCAATCAGCCAGTTTTTTATCCATTGCCGCACACTGAGCGATAACAGCGGGTAGGCTGGTTTGAGCTGTTTTGAGGATATCATTGATATTTGGATACAAAACATCGCACATTAGTTTGAGCGAGTGGCCTGCCAGGGTTGCTTCTGTCCCATCGACATATTGGGCGATATAAAAAGTAACCGCGCGTTCGCTTCCAGCAGGTACATGGACACAAAAGGCAGAGGTCGCTCCGTCAACGCCGAAAGCTTGTTTTGCTTGATCGGCAGTAATTAAATCGGCGTCACCCGTTTTCACTGCGATAGAGGAGGTTTGATCAACGACATAGCCGTCAAATCCGTCCCAGCCGACCGCCTTTTCTGCAGGCTGTTGAAGGCTAAAGAGCAATTGCTTCTCTTCTTTCCCATCACGATTATCGATATGATACTGCATCCAGGTAACAGGTAAGACAAATCGCCGCCTTTCTTCGTCGGAAGCCTTATCCCAATCTTGCATCGCCCAAACCGGGGTATAGTGGTTCCAACTCACCCCGAGAGGAATGGTCCAATTATCGGTGCAGGCACCCAAGGTTCTCTTAACTTCAGCTTCGGAAATGAGAGATCCCTTGGACAAGTTCTTCTGGTTTGCTGTGAAGGGCATGATTCGGGTGGTTTGGCTATCCTTCACCCCGATAATCACTCCCTCATCCGGGACAAGTGCCGAAACGCCGCCAGGCTGTCTACAGACCTGAACGCCGCCGCTGGCCTCCATCCCGTAAATGAAGGTAGACCACGATCCGACCGGGCTATGATCTACGTCATAAAACGCGACGTCTCCCACCTTTACCTGATGGAAGGGTCTGAAACGAGAATCGAGAAGCGTTAGTCGTTCAGGCTTGAGCCAGTCGTTTGCGGTGCCAAACGCCAGCACATGTCCACTCGCATCACTGATGCGGATGTAACTAACGAAAGCGGGTTTCGACAAGCCGGCAAATTGCAGGGCCAAGGCTCCCCCTGGATGGTTAAAAGTTGTCGTCATAACCCACGGCTTAAAAGCCCCACCTGCTTTGGACCAAACATCCAGATTGGCATCGATAGGCGACCCATTGGCAGACAACGAAAAGGTTATTTCTTGTGCCCCTTTGCTCTGGGTATCCACAAAGCCTAGCTCCAGTGTCACTAGTTGCGGCTTAATATCGCGAGCAAAAATCTCGAAGGTGTTGCCGACAATTTCTGCCGAATAAAGCTGCTCGGATGTTCCAGGCGGAAGGCTGGCTATGTTTATTGCCTGCACTCTTGCTTGGCCATCTCGGACCAGTTTCCCGACTGTATCAGAAGGACTTCCATACGAATTTTCAAAAGGCAAAATTAATAGGTTTAGTAGAATTACAGAAATGGATAACAGACGCATATTTTAGTGGATAGGGAAACGTTTATTTAACAAATGAACCAATATTGACCGAAAAATCTATTTCCGAGGTCGCCGCAATAACAAGTGCCTATGAGATCGCTGGCCTAGAGAGGCCAGGCCAACAAGCGACCTAAGACGAGAGGCGCAGGAAGTTTTTTGTGCCTCCTTGCAGCATAGAGACACTGTTTCTTCGACAAAGCACGGCCTTGATTGGGGCATTGGTCTGGCGTTCAAGAGATCCCAAATATCGCCATCTTGATTGTGAGGAGGTCTCATTGGCCGCCAATGATAATTGCAAATGGAACTGAGGTGTATGGAGAATAATACGAGAGGTATGGATGAATCGCCTTTCGTCATCGATGAGTTTTTGTTATGTCAGTCGGGATTTTATCTCCAATCAAGCTCAGACATTCAATCGATGACAGGCCAAATCCGACTGCCGCATTGGTGGAGACAGGTAACTCATCAATCGGACCAAGAACGGTGGGTCCAGATACATGGGCAAAAGGGTAGGGCTCGTTTAAAACCTTGATTCCGCCCCCGTCGCCTGAAAGGAATTCCGCCCAAGCGCGATCAGCCAATCCGTTATCATGGGTCTTCCAAGCAGCATAAGCTGTCAGCCGGGAATGGGCTTGAGTGAGGTAAAGCGGGCCATGGTCCACTTCCCGCCCAACCTCCTTCTTCTGTTCGTCTGGGCTGGCATTATAATATTTACAATAGTCAATCCATGTCTTTTCGTATTCAGGAACATCAAGCAATTGAAGCAACTCGGCGTTTACTTCGAAGGCACCAAACGATGCGCTTAAAGGAGAGACATAAAAATCATCGTCCCGCTTATAGAATTTCCCTGTTGCTGGATCGTATCCCCCACCTCCTGATAACCATCCATGCGGAAGTGCAGCAATACTCTTCATTCCCGTAACTAGCTTGTCACGATATTTGGTATCACCCGTTCTCTCCCATTCGGTCAACCAAGCTGAGGCCATAGAAGTCCACTCGATTCCAATGAGCAAGTTCATTGGGTAGGGCTTTCCTGATACATCAGAAAACGGTATCGAGACCTTACGTTCAACAGGGACTTTCCCCGCTTTACGATCAGCATTTAGCTCCTCACGCATGAGGTCTCCAGTTCGCTCGTCGGCTGTTAAATAATAGTAAAACCTCTGGTTTTCCGCGGTGCTCACCCGCAATTGCTTAGAGCTATCTCCCCATGGAACAACATTATGACGTGAACCCAACCCAGCGAAGCGTCCTGTATGGTATACGTCCACTTCACCCGTGTTTCGAGTCATGGCTTCTGCAAATCGATAGATATCGGATCGCCCGGTTCTTAAAAAGCTATACCAAAGCCAAATATCGGTGGATTGCTCTGAATTATCCCAGGCATATCCACCGACATCATATCGCCACTCATGACGGTCGGAATCATACCGGTGCATAATATTTCCGTAGTACCAGTAACCATACCAATGCCGCTCATCAGCCTGTTTTTCATAATAATCAACGAATAACTTTAACTGATTTTCTATCTTTATCTCTCCAGCATTTCCCGTTTTAGGCAAGTTCCAGATGGCCCCGCCAAACACTTCAGCATCTTTATAGTCTTGAGGTCGGCAAACCAGCTGTGGTGGAGTTCGTAAAACGTCCGCCATGGCTGCTAACCTATCGTTGGATGGGGTGCCGGGTAAGCCCCAAATCATGAGTTCGCTCGTTCGCGCTACGCCGGTTGCGGTGGAAAATCCAGGCTCATAATCCTCGTAGGTTATCAGCGCACCTTCATTTTGTTCATCATACGTTGTCATTCCCATGTCATCATGAAAAAATCTCATGTCCATCGGGCGGGCATCAGGCGACCAGAGCCAAGCCGTAACTTCTGCTTGATCAGACGCTGCATTGCGAATACTCAGTTGGCTAGGAAAGCTTTGCCAAAAGTTACGAATTCCAAAAGCCAGTCCTCCGCTAGGTCCGCCTAAATAGCCGAGCCCGGCTGCCCGGTGTCCCGTAGCACTATTCAACCAGGTAAAGCCTGCTTTGGTGCGCTTTCGAATCTCAAAGGCGTCCGACGAGAGTTGCGACAGGGTGAAATCACCAAACGCTGGAATGTACTTCAAATGGCTGCTGACCAAGGGATTCCAGGTGGCCAGTGGAGGCGTTTTCACACCGGAAATTTGGGCTTGGCGAATCGGCAATCCGGGATCGGCTTGAAGCCCGGTAAGGCCTCTAACCGCTTCTCCCCACACTCCGTTTGCCTCTCCACAAAAGCGAACATGCCGATCATACAGCTCATCGGGTAATGGGACCGAGAAGCGAACACCAATGCCACTGATAAAATCGTGTTCCTGATCACCGTCGTAAATGATCGTATGAACCATCCGGACTGCCTCACCTCCCGCATAAAAGTAGAGGCGTATGACGAAGGGCAGCCAAGCTCGACCCGCCAGATTGACGTGCTTTCCCTCAATCTTGATCACGGCACGAATGGGCCCACCCTGTTCTAATGTTACTGAAGAAATTTGAGATGAGTAGGAGTCCTGTTGGAAGCTTCCATCTGCGTCTAAATCAGGGGAACTTCTTAGTTTACAGACCAGTAAACCGTTGGTTGCCAACGTCTTTCCGTTTCGTTTAAGGGTGTCGATTAAAGTACCTCCCGACTTCAAGATACGACATTGGATCACTCCGGTATCCACCGTTAAGGATGTGGCGTCTTGTACTACGGTCAAAGGTGCATCTGGTAGGGTGGCTTTTCCAGGCTCCAGCTCCAAAGGGCCTGTCAAATCGGTTGTCGCCGAAATTGCATGAGCCGTCCATTTGAGGGAACCATCGGGCCAGTAGGCAAGAGGCCAAGTCTGCATTGGAACAGCTTTTCCTTGAGCAGTTTTTAACGCGAACGTTGTATCCACCGGAATTTTCCCTTGGGGCCAGGGTACACCCAAAGTTGTTCCTCCTGACTGGACTGTATCATTTGGCGTTTCGATCCATCGTAGTTCCCGCGCTGGGCCACTCTCAGCTCCATTAATTATTGAGAGTGGAAGAAGGACCAGCCCAAAAAGCCTAGCAAAAGATTTCAAAAAAGTCGTCATTAGTTGGAGGGGTCCGAAGTTAAGCAAAAATTAAAAGAAGCACATCTGATTAATCGAACCAAGCACCGAAAGTCTTAAGGTTTATTAAGCGTGATTACAACTCCGCATCTAGACTATGAAGAAAGTGAATTGTTTTGCGACAGCGAAAGGCCTTGCCGTCGAGTCCTCGATGGCTACCGAATCTGTCGATAGCCTAGTTCCTTACCACGCACCTTTGTACAGATAAGTAAGAACCCCAGGATTCGGCCTCTCAACAGCACGTAAAATGCAAAGGTGGCGATTGTCGTAAAACGAACTGTTTATCTGCTTCAGAAGATGTATTAATTGTCGAAGTATAGGAGGAGGGCTGAATCCACGGCATGCCGATTTCCCATGTATTCTAGAACAAACAATTCTCCTTTATTGAGCCGGTCCAAACAAGGCGGCTTTATCCTCCTGGCGTCACTTCTGGTCGTTAGTCTTCTCACACTTCTCGTGGTTGCTACTGCGGTCATTTCTCAAATCGAACTGCAATCCCAGTACAACGCTACGCGGCAGGAAATGGCCCGCCAAAATGCCCTTTTCGGCCTAAACCAAGCGCTAAATCAATTGCAGATAGCAGCCGGACCCGACCGGCGGGTTACCGCGCGGGCCGATATCCTAAATCAGAACCAAAACCCAGCTCCCACCTTGGTAGGCTATTCGGCTGACGAACCTGCGGGAGATTCTGGGCAATCTTTTTGGACTGGCGTCTGGCTTAACACCAGTAACGATTATTCTGGCTGTGCCGGAAACGGGCTAATTGTTGCGCCTAGTACGATCTCGGCGTCTCCAGGCCAAAAACCTGGACCCGGCGGAACCTTCTTGTACTACGACTACCTACCAGACGGAACCAAAAATTCGACCTTAGCAACACAGATCCTTGGCCCCACTACTGTCCCCAGTCGGAGCCAGCTCTACTACAATTCCAATACAAGCAAGGCACCGTCAAATGTTGTTTGGCTAATTTCCTGGCCCTATCAGTATGCCGCTTCAACCAATGCTTATCCCGATCCAACCCAGTCGTTCAATTTCTCATATGTTATACCAACGAAAAACTCTTCGATAACGCTCTCTGGCAACAACCTATCAAATCCGACGAATCCAGCCTGTGTAGCTCTCATTAATAATCTGAATACAGAGACGAATCAGAATTATTCGACTATAAAATCAGGTGGCGGTAATAATAGCGTATTTGCTCCCAAAGTACCGGTTTTGGAAAATGAGCCCGGGAGTTCTACGGCTCAGATGGCTGTAGGAGCATATGCTTACTGGGTTTCAGATGAGGGGATAAAAGCGAAGGCCGATATTCCGGATCCCTACTTGAGTGCGAATCCGACTTCCTCCTACCCCCAATCACAAGCGCACTTTCAAATTTCTCAAAGCCCAGCGGTTAGCCAAGTCCTAACGCAGTTCGGTTCAACTTTTAATTTTAATGATTCGCTAGCAATAGACGATCGAGAGACTCCGTTTATTAGCCCGACACTACCCTCGATGTCTTACAGCGATCCGTCAAGTTCGTGGGCAGACTTTGGGACTCATCCTTCCACCTATTCTCCAGACTTCACGGTAAGCAGTTATGGCGTGATCGCCGATAGCTTTAATGGAGGACTGCGTGAAGATTTAACGGGCGCACTGGAGGACAACCTCGCCTACCAGCAGCAATTTGGGGATGCAGCCAATCCTTTCTATGAAACTGCCCGAAAAGTCTACAGTGTGAATGCAATTTTATTGGGTTCCACGGTTTACCCTCCTCCTGTTGTGCCGGACGACTCTGGTGGCACGGCTTTAGCGGCTGGTTCGTGGCAAACCCAACAATCATTTGTCCTAGATGGACTTCGTTGGGATTCCCTTTTCTATTTTTATAACATTTATCATAACACCATGCCCTCGCCTATTAAAACGGCGACTGGCGTCGCTCCTACCGGTGTGGGGGCCACCGCCTTCGCTAACGAAGCATCAGGTGGTACCGTCCCCAAGCTCCCAGTTCGAATATATAGAGAACCCGACGTAGTTCACACAACGTCTGGACTTGATATAGACGGTATATTTCCTTTATTTGCGTCTTATAGCGCAATTCTTTACCTGGGATTAAATAATACGTCCGGAAATAATTATGATCTTCTTGCCGGGGCAAATGGAACCGTGGTGGAGTATAATCCGTTCGATGTTAATTTTCAGAAGTCAGCAACGGGATATGAGGTCTTATTTGGGAATGACGGCAGAAATCCGCTTTTTGCGTTTAACCAAAGTCCCAAGATCGCAATTACTGGGGCAACTCCCGCAACTCTTTCCAGTGGCTTCGAACTCATTTTCAATCTGCAAACCGCACCAGATCCGACACCATTTTATCCTGGCGAGTTGCGAGTTTACAGTCTTAGCCAAACTTCACAGGTACCTTTCGTGGCGGGTGATGTAATATCTTCTAATATACCACCGAACTTCGTAAAATTCTCTAACACGCCTCTGACCAGCGTCTCGCCCTCAGATGGTTTCTATCAATACGAAGAGTTTGCGGCCGATAGTTTTACGATTCCCAACCCCTCAACAGCCCAATTTACCATCACTGGGGGAGCTCAATTGGACTCGTTCCAGCCGGCCTACTACGCTAATAATTACGCCGCATGGCCGTTGGCAGGAGCTGGCACAGGAAAAAATACTTTTACGCTAGGGGAAACGACAAATGGTAGTGACAGCGGAGTAGCTTATTTCGGAACGACTACAAGCGGCGGTGCACTCACCCAGAGCGTTACCGGCGTCACGGGGCCAGGAAACTTGGTTAAAGTGGCAAAAATTGTTTGCTCAATCCCGGGGTTGAACTGTCCGACTCTTTTAGCTCCCAATCAGTCGTTATTTCCCAATGCGAGCGGGGTTTATCCGACAGCGGCTCAAGTCAGTTTACCCTTCTTAGCAGCTGGTGGTTGCTACTTTAATCCGTTAGCAACGGATGCGAATGGGACGATTCAAGACCATTATGGTTCCTATATTGCTGGTCCCACGCCACCCGATAGCGCATTAGATCTCCAAGGTATCAGCAATACTGTAAATGGCAGCCCAGTCTACGATACATCGTGGCTTCCTGATTCGGTGGGTAAAGAGCCCGGATTTACCCAACCGGTTCTCTACACCCTTCCCCGGCAACCTCTTCTATCCATGGGGCAATTCAAAGGGATGTATTGCCGCTATTGCGGTGTCGTTGATCAAAATACGCCGTATACTCGCTATTTAAATGCCAATCAGGGTAATGGGGTTCTCTGCTTTTCTACCTATACTTTGGGAGGTTCTTACCAGTCGGGTCTGCCTACTAATTTTGCATGGGTTGAGCCTAAACCTCCTAGCTGGGAGATTTCAACGGTTCTTCTAGATGATAACTTCCTGGCTAACGAAGTATTATTCGATGGGTATTTTCTCTCCACTGTGCCTCCAGCCGGTGTTAGTGATGCCGGATGCTGGGCGATTAATACCAGTCAATTCAACCACCAGTCGTATATTGACCAGAATCAGCCTCTCCCGAATTCCCGATTAATTTACTATAGGCGAACATTGAACCCCAATCCTCCATCGACAAATACAAATTCTCCTAACATATTAGATTTACAATGTCAAAATAGCTCGCTGACGCCAAACTTTCGGAAGCCAGCGGCTAATCTTTTGATCAATGGAGCCTTTAACATTAACTCCACGTCAGTTCCGGCTTGGACTGCTCTTCTTTGTTCGTCGTCTGCAGGATCAAGCATATCGAATAATAATCTCAACCTTTTTATTGCAAAAGCGGCTGCCAGTACCTGCACCGTGTCGGCCCAGACCTTCTCATCTACGCAAACTCCCTTCCTAAATTTTACTCACGCCTTTGGGACTGGGATTACCGCTTGGACTGGGAATGTTCCTTTTTTTGGAATTGTTCAGGTTCCGACCAGCTCTGTGGAAAACTTGGCGGCTAACATTGTTGCACAGGTGAAACAGAGAGGACCGTTTTTGTCACTTGGCGATTTTCTGAATCATCGGTTAACCACTGCTTCCGATACAAATGCAACTACACTTAGCAATTCCGGGGCGTTGCAGGCAGCGATTGATACTTTGGGCTTCAATTCTACAGTGGAGGCCCAATCATTTTCTAACAGCGCTGTGAATATTGGAAATTCTACTTCCACTGCGACTTTCACCAACGTACAGGCAACTTTCAATAATAACAACACTCCTGTGGTGCCAACTCCAAATAACATCTTGCCCCCTGCTCCTTCGAATAGTGCAACAGGTGTACCAGGAACCCTCACGCAAAGCGATATCCTTCAGGTCATCGCCCCGGTGATTGCCACTCGTTCCGACACGTTTACCATACGTTTCTATGGACAGGCTTTAAGCCCAGCAGGAATATCGGAAGCGGAGGCCTATGGGGAAGCGGTTGTTCAAAGGCTTCCTGAGTATCTCTATTCCAAGGAGGATAATACTCTAGATAACACCGGTTCGGCCAATTATGCTTACGATGACCCGAATGTTAATCCTAAGAATACGGGATTGACTGCCGCAAACTGCGCATTTGGTCGCCGTTTTAAAATAGTGTCCTTCAGATGGTTGAATAAAAATGAGCTGTAGACTGATATATACACTGCTTTTGATATGGAGCGGTACATCCTCAATTTTCGCTCAAGACGCTAATGCACCCAAAAGGTTTCGAGTCTTAGGCTGGGGAGCCTTATCGGAAAAGTTATACTACACCCAATCAGAGCTTCCACCACCTCCAGACCAGGATAATCCGATACCCCTCCCTGGCCCAGACTTCAAGGAGACTGAACTGACGGTTTTGGAAGGGTCCCGCTCAATATTCTATGACTTTGATCCGTCGAAACCGTTGGATATTATTCGACATGACGGATCTAAGATCGTGCTGGTAAGCTCATTCGACCTTTCGAACCACTCTATTCTCCCACTTCTGTTGATAAGCGTCGATAGTAATAAAGCTTATAAAATCCGCATTATTGATGACTCAAAAGCTTCGTTTCCAGGGGGAAGTTTTATGATGTTTAATTTCAGTCGTGTTCCTGTTGATTCCAAATTTATAAACGATACAGGAACCACTACTGCAACGTTACAGCCCCAAGAGACCAAAACGGTTAAGCCCACGTTTGTTGATCAAAAAGCAACAGAGCTGCTCGTGAAAATAGCAGATACACAAAGGTTGGTTTATTCTTCGAATTGGGTTTTAAAAAATAATTTCCGCTACTTGATTTTTTTTGTGGATGATCCCCGTCAGCCGGGCTCCGTTCATTTTTTGCGGGTATCCGATACTATTCAGGAACTGGACTTGCCACAAGGAAAGTAGCGTTGCTCGAATGGTTTTTGGCGTTTTCTCCACCGGGGAATTGAGGAGTCTGGACAATCGACACCTACTTCTCGGGCAGGAGTTCGAGAACGTCTCCAGGATTTGTTGTGAGGGTAAATCGTTCGCCGATCACGGACGGCGAAGGCTCGCCATTTCGAATGACGTGAACGGAGTGTCCGGGCCACGGATTGACGATCGTGCAATCCTTTCCTTTTTCGCTCGTGATTTTAACGTTCCCTATCACGCCCCCTTTAAACTCAGCCGAAACGAGAAACGCACCGACCGCTCGAAGGGTACTGAAGCGGGCGTCCAGGTTCCTGGGCCAACACGGGAAAAAACGCAGTATCCCATCGTGGCTTTGAAAAAGCATTTCACTTACGGCAAGCGAGGGCGAAACGTTTTCAATGCCGCCAGCACCAAAATTGAGCAATCCATTGAGCATCGAAGAGCGCTCGTACAGTTTGTGCAGATGCTGGAGGATTATCTCCGGCGGATAATCGACACGCGCGCAAGCGGTGTACCAGGAGCAGGCTCCATTTTGATCGTCCCATCGGGCCATGGCCTCAATCATATTTCGACTGATTTCGAGTTCCTTGGGACTGCTATCCAGTCCGATCGCGCCCGCTGGAAATATATGCTGAATACCTAATGTATTTCCGTTGTTCCATGCCATTCCCTTTTCAGTGTAGCGGAAGATGGTTTTTCCATTTCGCTCCTGAAGCGGCCAGTCGCTGATTTTATTGAGAATATCCCTCCACTTCGGACGGAGTGCTTCGTCGACACCGAGATCTTCACTCATCACCAGCATGTTCTTGTAAAGCGTACGGACAAGGCCAAGCGAGAGCACCGAGTTAAAGTCGGGACCGGATCCTTCGTGAATGGCATCATTATAGATGACGTAGCGCCCGTTTTCGAACTTGAGGTAGTCGGTCCAGAAACTTTCGACTTCGCGCAGGTAAGGATAGCCCCTCGCCTTCAACCACTCTTTGTCTTGCGTGTATTGGTAGTACCAAATGAAGTTTAGGGCGACATATGCGGCATTGGAACGCTGCCCATAATCACTGTCGTCACCCTCTGGACGCATACCCCACGGTCCAATGGAAGCCGGGAAGTGAACTCCTTTCCATCCGCGTTTGGCAGCGTTTAGCTTACCGTTTTGAACGGACTGATTAATGGCATCAAAGTAGGGGAGCGATAATTCTGGGTGGTTAGCGGAATAGACACCGTAATAGGGTGCCTCAAAGTTGTAATTGAGGTGGTAGTCGCCATTCCACATTGGATCATTTGTAGTAACCCAGTTGCCCCATAGACCAGGTGCCACTTTACCGGGCCGACTGCACGATGCCATCAAATACTGGGCGGCATACCAGTGCTGCTCGATTTCCTTATCGGGGATTTCGACAAATGATTGTGACCAGAATTTCTTCCACCAGGTCTGATGTTGCGCTGAAAGTTTCTCGATGTCTCCAGGCGTCAGGGTGTTGACGCGGTTCTCCGCAGCTACTTCTGAATTCGTCGCGTCTAAATCACTCAAAATAGAAGTGGCAATCGTGATCGGTTCGTTTGGCCTCAAATCAAATTTTAGCCCGGCAGCACCAATCGCCCGCATCGCTACGGATACATGTCGTCCTTGGTCTGGTGTGTCATCCGCGTAACGAGTGAAGCACTCCTGGACCGGGGCACCACTATCCCCACAACTGGATTTTAGTACACCGTCTACAAATAGACACATCCGCTTGCCATCGAATGTCCCAGCGACGTAGATCCATCGTCCAGATTCGAGCGGTTGATCCGTTTCTACGTCCATTCCGTCAATGGCCCAGCGTAAATTGCCATTCCACAATCCCAAACTATAGGCTTGAGTCCATTTACCTTTACTTACGATGTAATTTGGCTCCTTCGTTATAGCGCCAATTTTTATCCATGCCGCCACGCTAATGGAGGTGTCCATCTTTGGAACGGCTAGTTCTCGATGGGTCGACTTCCCATCAAAGTGCTCTGGATTTTCCGGTTGGCCAATCGGTTGGCCGCTTAAAACGTCTTTCGTAACGATCACATTTGCCATATCCCCATCAAAATACCTACGCCCGCCACCGACCCTTTCGCATCCTATGCTGACCGGTTGGCTGTTGTCGTTAATCTGGGCTGGTGCGACTCCCTGTTCATCTGAATACATGCGGATCGAGACGGAAACCGGCTGAGGACCTTTGCATCGCAATTCCGTCAGCAGCAAATTCTCATCGGCCTGCACCCACGAGCGCTCGTAAACGGTCGATCCTCCATAAGAAAAGGTGCCTCGCACTTCCGCCTGGGACATATCTTGTTCCTGCAGATAGCTCGCTCCTGCCATTCGGGGAATAAGTAAAGTTAAGCAGGCTGCCGCCGTCACCTTAGAGGTAGCCGGTGTGGACTTCCAAAAATCATTCTTTGCAATGTAGAATCTTTGCGCCTCGGGCGGTCCGGAAAGTACGACACCGACATCTCCGTTTCCCAGCAGTGGCCCATCCGGCATCCCCCGTGTCGGCACACGCGTAGGCGGTGACGTAAAAGCGGCAACGTGATTGCTGTTGGGTTCCGCGCCCAAATTTGTTGTGGTGACGATTGCGAACGTCAAATACAGAAGCTTGTGTAGCACCAGAATCGACGCTTTTTTATTATTGAGACGCAACCTCACGGTCCTAAGCTTTCTGTTTCCTGATGATATAAAATGCTATGCG
>CAVURW010000132.1:0-26754 GCA_963743595.1 uncultured Verrucomicrobiae bacterium | reverse complement strand
CTATTTGGTCAAGACCGGCGGTTTGTTATAGGGCCCTTGAATATGTTCTTGAGGGGTTTGCGTTACCATGGTGACCCAGGAGACAAAGCTGCTGGATCCGTTGCGGAAGATTTGGGCGATTTCGTTCATCCCGCTTATGCCCCATTTCGCGCCTTCCGTGAACTGGATGCTTTTATCTGGAAAAGCCTGAGCCAGCTTCGCCATCTGCACAGAGCTCCCGCTGTAGTGATGGAAAGCCGTGCCATCCACAAAGCTGTAACTCTCAGCGGAATCGCTTTTCAACCCCGCCAAGGTCTTTGCAGGCTCTTTCCACATATCGAAATTATGGTCCAGAATCCAGATACGGGTGCTTAAATTGGCCTGTTTAAACTCCTTTCCCAGCGCCTCCACCAACAGCTTTTCTTGTTGGGAGTCAAAGAAGCAGCCAGGATAGTGGTCTGGAACAAAAAGGTGCTCGTTGTTTGTGGTAATGGCAAAGATTGGGACACCTTCCGCCTGATATGCTTGAACAAATTTACGCAGGTAGGCGGCGTAATCTTGAATCTTATCGGTCCTCAACTTACCCCCAATGAGTTTACCAGAATCTTTCATCCAGCCCGGTGGGGTCCATGCCGAGGCGAAAAAGCGGATGGGTTGCCCGGTTTCCTGAGCGACTTCAATAGCCAGTTTGAGGACGTGAATGATATTCAGCTTTCGGTCATTATTGATCGAAAACGTATCCTCCGGATGATCTTGGTAGGTGTAGAAACCCTGTGGATCTTGGGAAACAGCCCGAGCATCGGAAAAATCGGATGTTCCGATCGTGATGCGGAATAGGTTCATGCCAATACCGGTTTTTGGATCAATCAGCGCTCTCAAAATATCCTTAATTTCCGGGTCCGTGTGGTTTTTGGTCAGACTGTAGATGGACGCTTCCTCTAAAGAAGTCCCCATTCCAAGGATGGTCTGGTAGGTCTGGTGAGAATCGACATGGATGGTCGGCAAAGTGGAATTCGGGTCGACTCGGGTCACCCAAAGTGGATTTTGAGGTGAAAGAGAATAGCGCCATTCTTTCTCAGGCCAGGGATCCTTAAACCAGTGGGAATCCTTAGGGTGATACTCCGCACTGAAAAAGACCTGTGCGGCATAATCCCCGGTTGCCGGACTCGGTGCCTGATCGGCTTTGGCTAACGTTGAGAATAGAATTAATAGGTAAATGAAGTTCTTCATGGGATGGGAAGCCACTGAGGCATTATTCGATACCCCAGCTCGTATTCGGCTTCGGACCCAGCACGATATCTAAAGTTCCACCTGCCGTGATTTCGGAGTAAGAAAGCCAGCAACGATTGAGTGGTTGACCATTTAATTTTGCCGATTGGATGTAGATATTATCTGGGGAATTGTTCTTGGCTGTAATTATAAAAGAATGCCCTTTGGAGTATTTTGAATTGAGATTGAGTGTAACTTTGGCAAAGAGAGGAGTGAAAATGTCGTAGCGGGGATCACCTGGGCAAGCTTGGGCAAGACCGCTGGCACCTAGTACAAACCATGCTGAAACCTGGCCCTCATCGTCATCGCCACAAAGTCCATTTGCACTGGCTCCATAAGATTCCGAGCAGAGGCGCCGCACCCATTTTTGAGTGAGCCAAGGAGCGCCCGCTCGATTAAACAGGAACGGGATGAGGTGACTTGGCTCATTCGACTGGTTGTCGTAATTATTCCATTCATTGAGCTTAGGAGTCCGATCAAAGAAATCGCTTAGCTTGGCCACAAACTGGTCCTTGCCGCCGAGAAGTTGGATCAATCCGGGAACATCTTGAGGTACAAACCAGCCATTTTGAAAGATGGACGATTCCATGCCGCCATTCCCGGAGGTAAGTCCTTCCCACGCGGCCCAGTTCCCATCTTTATCCTTGTTCTCGAACCAACCCTTCCAGTCAGGATGATCGGTTTTCCCTGATTTGTCATAGGTCCAGGGCACATTGGAATTGAAGATAAGATGGTAATTTTGGGAGCTAAGAGCATATTTTTTTTCGTCGTCCGCCTTACCAAGAGCAGCAGCTATCCGGGACAAATTCCAGTCGTCGAAATCATTTTCCAAGGACACGGAGACACCATGTCCGGAAGGGACATAGCCCAGTTGGCCATTGCTATTTTTTTCGCAAGTATTGACCGAGTATTCGTAGGCCTTGTTAACATCGAAGTTACGAATCCCTTTTGTGTAGGCGTCGTTGACGACCACCACCTCTGGACTTCCACACATGCAACCGGTGTAGGAATTCATCATTTCCCAACGATCAAAATAATGTGTGCCATTTTGATCGGCCAAATCGATCATACTATTGATCTGGTCGTTTATGATATCTGGAGCAATGATCGTCAATAAAGGAAATTGGCTGCGATAGACATCCCATCCACTAAAAACGGTACGCTTAATAAACCCCTTGGCTTGATGAACTTTACCATCCGCACCCGGATAATCACCGTTTACATCGGAGTAAATGCGCGGGTCGATCAAAGCATGGTACATGGAGGTGTAGAAAATTGTCTTTTGATCTTCGGTCCCTCCTTCCACTGAAGCACGACTTAAGGCATTTACCCAAAGATCATGAGCCTGCTGGCGGATAGCGTCAAAGTCCCACGCTGGTATTTCCGCAGCTAGATTGGCCCGAGCGTTGTCAATACTTACATAGGAAATGCCAGCCTTAAGCATGATGACGTCTTTATCTTCCGTCGGATATTCCGCATAAAATCCGAGATGCTGCCCCTCCTTCTCCCGACAGCCGGGTAGATTTTCAGCATTTTGGCAGGACGTAATGAATTCTGGTTTAGCAATGCCCTTCGTGTCGTATTTGCCTGGGGGAATGGTGGCGTTCCACACCCCAAATGTTTTCAGCGGTCGGCTAAACTCCGCATGATAATAAACGGAGTAGGCGACTGTTCCGCCCCTAAAGCCACCTCCTTGATGGGTGCAATCGATCTGGCCTTCGATGGTATGGTCGTCAACTATTTTAACCGTTTGATGCAACGAGGTTCCGCCAATACGCCGAGCGAGGTCGATTTGAATTCGCGATGTTGGATTTTTAGAAAACGTAAAGCGCAGAATTCCGCTACGAGGAGCTGCCGTCATCTCAGCCCTCACTTTATAATCATCTAGCGTCACTGCGTAGTAGCCCGCTTGAGCCACTTCGCTCCGTTTAGAATAGGAAGACAGATAGCCTGACCCAGGCTTATCGGTTTCCCCATACCAGGTTTTTAAGGCACCGGTGGTGGGCATTACCATAAAGTTGCCTAAATCACCCATAGCGCCCACGCCGCTCAGATGTTGAAAGCTAAAGCCTTGAATGGTCGTATGGGGATAACAATATCCGGCCCCATTATCGCCGCCGGTAATCGTATCGGGGCTTAGTTGCACCATTCCTGCTGGAGTGCAGGCACCAGGAAAAAGCTTTCCGTGAAAGCCACTAAAATTCGGGTCTATCAGGGGAAGCTGAGCCCGTTCTTCCTTGGAAGGATTTACGCTGGATGCCCCAATCAGTGGATTGACGTAATCCGCAGGGTCTTTGGCAAGGACTCGATCGGAAATTAAAATCCCAAACGAAAATAGAACAATACCTGCGCTGAATTTTAGTCCTAGAATCCCTATTCGTAGACCGCTAATTTTAGTTGTATCAGCCATAAAACAGGATAGTACGAAGCGGATATTAAATCTGTCTAAGCCGAAATCAGAAAGAATTGCGACATTAGGACATGGTGTCGCAAAACGACATTTTTTTGGTTTTTATCTGTTTGAAATGTGGAGTTAATAGTTACTTGGATTGAATTCCGACCTAGCGGTCCTCCACTGGAAAACGAAAATTTATGAAACCAAAACAAGAAAACCCAAAAGATAAACTTGCTTGGCAACGGCGCATGGAGAAGTCGGGCTCGTTCGTCGCGGTCCTTATATTCAATATCGCCATCTTTTTGATGGTGAGTACGGCTGTCATCTACCATTTCATCGCTCCCACTCTGGTGGAACCGATGGTCATGGTGAAGGTAAGACAGCAACCTCCAACGCCCAAGCCACCGGCCAACGGCGGTGAAGCGGTCAAGTCTCTAGCGGACCCGACGGCTCATATCGTTCCGCCACCGGTTTCATCGCCGAGCATCGTCATTAGCTCCAATCCACTGGCGACCTTCAGCATGAAATCGTCGCTCGACCCTGCGCTGACTACGGCTTTGCCTACCTTCAGTGTCCAAGCGGCAGGCGGCGGCATGGCGAGTGGTTCGTCCGGCGGGGGTATGTCCCACTCCAATCCGTTCGGTGATTCTTTAGAAGACGGTGCGACTCCAGAACTTGTCGGATATATGTACGACCTGAAGCAAACGTCTGGTTCGAGTCCAAAGCCAACCGAAATGACCCCGTCGAAATACCACGAGATTCTCATGAAATTTGTGGCCGCCAATTGGGATTCACAGTTGATTGAGAAATTTTATAGGACACAGAAGCCACTCAACACCTCTTCCGTCTTTATTCCAACAATTCACGCCGTAGATGGCCCGAAAGCCTTCGGCGTCGAGAATGAAGTACAACCCAAGATGTATGTTATCTGGTATCGACTTACCGCCTCGCCAACGGAAGATGGAACCTACCATTTTGTTGGAATGGCCGATGACATTTTGCTTGTACGTGTTAACGGAGAAATGGTGCTCGATGGCAGTCTTATCCCTGTGAAAAAGGATCTGTGGACGAATGAAAAACGCTATCCAGTCCTCGATTACAAGCCAACCAATGACACAGAGAAAGGCGGTTTATTTGTCGGAACTCCTGTGCACCTCCATGCTGGCGATACCGTCAACATCGATGTTATGATAGGTGAAGAACCGGGAGGATGGTCAAATTACTTTCTTTATCTTCAAAGGGAAGAAAACACCTATCAAACCCAAACAAACGGCAGTCCGTTACTTCCCATATTTCAAGTTGATACTAATCCGATCCATCCAAAAGGTGCTCCAGGTACGTATCCCCCTTACTCGACAACTGCAGAAGCTTGGCACACAAGTTCGGCAAATTGAGGGGCTAGCCAGACGTAAAGGTCCAGCGGCGGTTACCACCTATCTCCTGTAAGGAGTTGCTCAGAAATTACTTGATAGCTTTAGGCGATGAGTTGGACGATAACTTCATGACTGACCATGGCTTTGCCTCTCCAATTTTAAGTGTTCCACTTGCTGGCGGCCAGAGGAAGAACGCACCCAGCCGTCTTTATCGGCGACAAGCTTCAGTTATAGTTTTTTTTCTTTTATATGCGACGAGTTCATTAATGTTTTGCCTCCGAGCGTCAGATCGATTGTCGGTCTGGTTTGACCAACCCGCTAAGGACTGGAATGAGGCACTTCCCATTGGTAACGGACGAATAGGGGCGATGGTTTTTGGAGGAGTTCCTGTCGAACAACTTCAGCTCAACGACAACACATTATATTCGGGAGAGCCTGGAGATCGGGACTTGCCATTAGACGTGGGCAAAGGGCTCGACCAAGTCCAGGAATGGCTGAAAGAAGGAAAGTATGCCGAGGTACATGCTTGGGTAAGCAAACACTGGCTCGGCAGAGCGCAAAACTGCTATCAGCCGCTCGGTTCTTTGTGGCTTGATTTTCCGTCTGGTGGAACCGTCACGAATTATCGTCGCGAACTGGATATAAACAACGCCGTTGTTAAGGTTTCGTATGACGTCGATGGCACGGAATTTACCCGCGAGGTCTTTGCCAGCCATCCAGCGAATGCCATAATTATGCGACTGCACGCGAGCAAACCTGGGGCTCTGCATTTCACAATCCGGTTGGATTCGGTTCATCCCACAGCTCAAACGGAAGTCGTAAAAGGTAAGTCGACCCTGTGCATGAAAGGCCAAGTGCCCGGATTTGCGCTTCGACGGGATATACAAATCATCCAGAAAAATGGGGATACATGGAAGTATCCTGAGATATTTGATTCCGCTGGCAAATTAAAGGCGGGGGCGAGTCAGGTGCTCTACGGAGACAAGATTGGCAACAAGGGAACCCGGTTCGAAGCGGAATTATCGATCAGCAGCCAAGATGGTCAGTGTATCGAAGGGAATCGAACTCTCACTATCCAGAATGCGACCGACGTAGTTCTCATTCTAACTACCGGTTCGAGTTATGCGGGCTTCAATAAAAGTCCGTCACGTGAAGGAGCAGATGAACATGCAGAAGCACTAGCACCTCTTTCGCCAGCGTGTGCAAAATCGTTTGATGAACTTAAATCTGAACACGTATCTGATTATAAATCATTATTTGATCGAGTGACTTTAAATCTTGGTGAGAGCAGTACACGAGACTCATTACCGACTTCTGAGCGGATCCAACAGTATAGTCAAAAAGGTGATGAAAAACTAGCAGAGCTCTATTATCAGTTTGGAAGATATTTAATCATTTCAGGTTCTAGATCTGGTGGTCAACCGTTGAACTTACAGGGCATGTGGAACCCCGATGTAATTCCGCCTTGGGCCGGAGCGTACACACTCAATATTAACCTGGAGATGAATTATTGGCCAGTAGAAGTTGCCAATCTGAGCGAGTGTGGAGAACCACTATTTAGATTGATTCAAGAGCTTCATTTCAATGGGGAGAAGGTGGCCCATGATATGTATGGCTTGCCTGGATGGGTGGCTCACCACAACACGACCATTTGGAGGGATGCGCAGCCCGTGGATGGAGATGCGGGTCCTGCTTTTTGGAACATGGCAGGTCCGTGGCTTTGTCAGCATTTGTGGAATCATTACGTGTTCACAAACGACCAACCATTTCTTAGAGATCAAGCCTATCCCATTATGAAGGGAGCGGCCGAATTTATGTCCGCATGGTTAGTCATGGATAAAGACGGACATCTCGTTACGCCGGTGGGTGGTTCTCCTGAAAATCGGTTCCTTTATCGAGATTCCAACGGCCAGCAGAAAGGTGCGGCCCTAATTGCAGGACCCACAATGGACATCGCCTTAATTCGGGAATTGTTTACCAACTGCATCCAAGCATCGGAAATACTCAATATCGATAGCACATTTAGGGAGCAACTGAGGACACAACTCGGTCGCCTACTGCCTTACAAAATCGGATCTCAAGGTCGATTGCAGGAATGGCCACTCGACTTTGCCGATGAAGAGCCGACGCACCGCCATGTTTCGCACTTGTATGGATTATTTCCGGGTAATCAAATAGCGCTACGGGCAACGCCGGACTTGGCCGCGGCCGCCCGAAGAACGCTGGAGCTTCGGGGCGACCTTTCCACCGGTTGGAGCCTCGCCTGGAAGATCAATCTGTGGGCGCACCTGAGGCAAGGAGATCGAGCTTATCGATGCTTGGCGTTGTTGCTTTCACCTGAAAGGACCTATCCTAACCTATTCGATAGTTGTCCACCCTTTCAAATAGACGGAAATTTGGGTGCAACTTCTGGAATTGAAGAGATGCTTCTTCAATCACAGCCCGGTGAAATTGATTTACTGCCGGCCTTACCTGAGAACTGGGTCCAAGGAAGCTTTAGCGGTTTAAAAGCAAAAGGGAATATTGAAGTGGGATGTGATTGGGCGAGCGGCCGGTTAGTGTCCGTCGCTCTCAAGGGTGAGCAAGCTGTATCGTGCAGAGTCAGATATGGCAATCAAGTCGTTTCGCTGAATCTGAACCCAAATCAAAAGATTCAATTGGATGGTCAACTTCAACTTGTCCAGCATAACTAAAAATCGCCTCCTTTATCTCATTGCGACTTGGAGATGCTTCAGTTTGGGTTGAGGTGCAAAATTTGCACAATCACATTGAAAAAATATGGGATTTGTCTCAGTCTATCCCAATAAAGAGTTCCCATGTCACGAAGATCAATTGCCGATATGAGCTTAGAAATGTCAGGCTATTCCAAAAAACCGATAAATCTTTCATCGATCGCCAAAAAATTGGGAATTTCGATATCCACGGTTTCTCGAGCCTTACGCAGTTCTACTGGAACGCATCCAGCCACTCGCCAGCGAATTATAGAAACCGCCGAAGAGATGGGATACTTATCTGAAGCAAACCCTATAGAAAAGATCGAAAAAACCCGACGTATCATGGTGCTATCCATCGCTCGTGGTGCAGTGATTGACATCGGTTACCTTTCGGGAATCAGTCGGGCAGCTCTAACGTTTAACCTCTCGCTTCTGTCGCACCATTATAATCCTGAAGATGTCGAAAGAGCTTTCCATGACGGGCATCAACCTCCCGCAATTAAATCGGGTGAGTTGGAAGGTGTGATCCTGATCCATAGGTGGGCCGAACAGATTCTTTCAAAATTGAAGCAACGGTACCCGATCGTCTCGATTGTGCATAATTACGCAGGGGTTGCTGCCGTATCACTCGACGATCTGGAGGGTATGGAAGTTCTGATCCAGCATCTGGCCTCCTATGGTCATACCAAAATAGGTTTTTTGGGCCAATGTCCTGAGATGACCTGGGCCCGTTCGAGATACGCGAGTTTTGTCGGAGCTGTGTCGTCGCGAGCGCTTTTGCATCGCCCCGAATGGGCGATACCGCTGTCATTGCAAGAAGCTTTAGAGGAGGAAGTGATCCTAAAATTCGGTGCTGCTGATAGGGTCAAGCAACTTGTAAAGGAAGGAGTAACCGGTTGGATATGCTCGAGTGATAGTATCGGCTATTCCTTGGTCCAAGGATTGATGGGCAAGGGAATGAAAATACCTGAACAGGTTTCGGTTGCAGGATTTCATACATTTTCGCGTAATCCGTATGGGTTACCCCCTTTGACTTCGGTGAAATGTCCTCCTGAAGATCTTGGTGAGGCCGCCGTGCATTGTTTAGTTTCAAGGATCGAACATCCAGAGATTCGACCCTATCGGCTTTTGCTTCCTTGTATTCTCGCTTCCGGAGAAACAACGGGCCCGATTTAAAGGCCCTGCTCGTGTTTTGCGAGTCAGTTTCGCTCGCGACGTAAACGTTTTGCAGTTCGACGTTGGAAAGTTCCCATCGACAAATGCGGCATGAAAAGAGAAGAATGAGAAAACTTTCTCTTTTATTCTTGAAGCTTGCATGGCATTTGCAGTAATAATGACGTTCATCGAGGAGTTCACAAAGTTGCCCCTCGAAAATGATACGAACTTATAAATATGAATAGCTCCCGTGCCCTGCCTTTGAGTCGTCGTTTTTTTGAATCTGAATTTTACTTGACCCATATTGGGAGAGAGGAAGTCGCCCCCCGACAACCCTATCCAGAGTTGAAACATCCTGGGTATTATGGCTTTAAGGCAAAGGAAGGGCGGATACTGGGGGAATTTTGTCTGAACTTAATTATCCGGGGTGGGGGCGAGTTACATACCAGGCTCGGGAAGCAAGTGATTCGGGCTGGCCAGGTTATTCTTTGCAAACCAGGGGAGTGGCACTGTTATCGTCCCGATCCTTCAACGGGTTGGACAAACCTTTGGATAAACTTCAACGGGACTCTTCCTCGCGAGTGGCTAAAGTCAGGAGCTTTCTGTCTAGAAAAAAATGTTGTTAAAGTGATCAATCAGGATGCCTTTTCCCAATTGCTGAATGATTTGGTTGATTCGGTGTGTGCGGATCAGGAGAACGTTTCTGGTTATTATGCTAAGGCCATGGAGTGCTTTACCCATATCGTAGCAGGCACTCCGCCTGAAAGACCGTTAAGTGTAAACATAGAAACCAACACGGATCCGATTGTAAACAGGGTTATGGATTATATTTGGAATAATAATGAAACTGTTATCGGAGTCGCTCAAATATCCGAGCATACGTCGATTAATCGACGCACACTTGAACGTCATTTTTCGTCCTGCTTCGGCAATACTCCGCTAAGCGAGATCCATTGGTGTTGTCTTTCCAGAGCGGCACTCCTACTTTGCGAGACCGATGCCCGAATCAAATATATCGTCGAAAGGTCTGGATTCGGAGGATATCAACGGCTCCGCCAAGCCTTTCAGAAGTATTTTGGGGTCTCGCCGAAAGAGTTTCGCAATTATATTCGCAACTCATATGCCTCACCATATCAGGTGTCGAAAGCCGCTTGAAATATTATGTTGCCATATAATCAATGCCTCACTTGGTCAGGTAGAGCTGGCTAAGTATAAGCCGATTGTATACTATTCCAAATGAAAAACTTCATGAACCTCAGTAGATATCGGGCTGCAATCGTCGTTGGTTGGCATCATGTCCTTCATATAATCCCACCATTTTTGACAAACGGGATTCTTGGCGATCTCTGCCCAACGTAACTCATCCTCAATCTCAACATAGCCAAAGAGCTGGTGCGTTTCCGGGTGGAGAAAGATGGAATAATTGTGAACTCCATGGTGCTTGAGTACAGCTTCCAACTCCGGCCAAATCGGGTTATGGCGTCGCTTATATTCTTCCCGATAGCTCTCATGTACCGACATGACAAATGCTTTGCGAATCATAGTGAACTTATTCTTCAAATGAGTGTGGGCTCTGGCAAATCCAAAAAAAGAAGGAATTACGACAGGTCTCCAGTCTGCTGCATTGCAGGCAAAAAGTTTTGCGCGTCATCGTTTTGCCTAATAACACCCTATTTGGAGAATGGTAATTGCAAGTGCTTGCGCAAAGTATGGGAAAATATTTTCTTTCTGCGCGACTTTTGGCGTGCTCTCCGGTTTAACCCATATGCAGACCCTCATTAATAAAGCGGAAAACGTGGTCGCCCAAATGTCGCTGCTCCGAACTCGATGCATAACTGGATTTTTTTGCGCATTTTTCTGCTTTCTAGGGAGCCTATTTGCCAATGCAGATTCCGCTTTGACTAGCGATGCACCTGTGAAAATCATCGACAACGGAACCACGGTCACTTTACAGAATGGTTTACTGGTTGCGACCATCTCAAAGTCAAACGCGAATATGGTCAGTTTGACGTATCGAGGCGTGAATCTTTTGCAAGGTGGCGAGGCTTACTGGAACGTTTACGGCAGCACGCCAACAGTAGGTAAGCCGGTGAAAACACAGACGAAAGGGACCCCGTCTGTATTTACGATCACCCAAGATCCGGATAAGAATGGTGGAGAGATGGGCGAGTTTGAATTGCTCTTTCCCTACTCTGGTGGCAAGGCAACACCGGATGCATCGGCAGGCGCTCCCGATACGGAGACGGTGGAATCGGTGGCGACGGCAGCCCCTCCTGTGCCACTGGACATTGCGATTCGTTACACATTGCGTCGAGCCGATTCCGGGTTGTATGGGTGGACAAGTGTGACCCACAAGCCGGGCTACCCTGCCTTTGATATCGAGGCCTCCACGGTTTGCCTCAAGCTCGATCCGCAGACTTTTGACCACTTAACGGTGGACGGTCAGCGCAATAAACAGATGATTAGTGGGAACGATTGGTTACATGGCGAGCATCTCAATCTTAAGGAGGCACGCCGCATGACAACGGGAATTCATTCAGGCGAGGTCGAGCACAAGTACGACTACTCGGCCATGTTCTCGCAAACCCCTGCCTTTGGATGGAGCAGCACGCAGAAGCAGTTGGGAATATGGATCGTCAATCCCAGCCAGGAGTACATCAATGGCGGGCCGACTCGGATCGATCTTACCGGCCATATTGACCTGAAGGAAAACGCACTAGCCAACCCGACCCTTTTGATGGTCTGGCACAGCTTTCATTATGGCGGCAACGTCCTTTCCATTGGGCAAGACGAAGCTTTCAATAAAGTGGTGGGGCCTTTTTTAATCTATTGCAACAATGGTCCCACTCCCGATGCCATGTGGAAGGATGCGTTGGACCGCGCAGCTGTAGAGAAGAAAGCCTGGCCGTATGATTGGGCGAAGATGCCTGGCTACGCGAACGCGGCAGAACGGGGCGCCGTTACCGGGAAGTTGATGGTCAGCGATCCGCAACAGCCCAGCGCCAATTCTGCTCACGCCTGGGTGGGTTTGGCCGCTGCGCCCTATACTGGAACTGACCAAGCCAACAAGCCCGTTCAGATGACGTGGGAAATTGACGGAAAACATTACGAGTATTGGAGCAAAGCGGATGCGGAAGGAAATTTCACAATCAAGAATGCCCGACCAGGAAAGTATGTCTTGTACGCCTTTAATACAGGCATCCTGGGCGATTTCAGCCGAGCCAATGTTACTGTGACGGGGGGCCAAACGCTGGATCTGGGAACACTGAACTGGACGCCGGTTCGTTTTGGAAAACAGCTTTGGGACATCGGCATCGCTGACCGCAGCGCCGGGGAATTCCGCCACGGGGATAAGCCTTGGGTTTGGGGAAACTATAACTTCTACCGGCAAGACTTTCCCAAAGACGTTAACTTCATAGTCGGCCAGAGCAATTATGCCAACGATTGGAACTACGCTCAACCTCCGGTGCAGGAAGCCGACGGTAAATGGCATGGGACGACCTGGACAATCACCTTTAATATGGCACAGGCCGGTTCCGGCAAAGCAACTTTGCGTCTTGCCCTCTGCGGCACGAGGGACACCCAAATCGACGTTACCGTTAACGGAAAACCAGTCGGATCAACCGGATTGTTGCCCTCTTCCGGAGTCATGCACCGTGATGCGATAAGGGCCAACGAAGTTTACAGTGATATTCCCTTTGCAGGAAGTGACTTGGTACCGGGCAAAAATGTTATCGGATTAACGACGACTCACGTTCGAGACTGGGTGCAAGGGGTGCTCTATGACTACTTGCGCCTGGAACTCGATGAATCCGCGAAGGCTGATGCTCTCGCAGAGGACAATCGTATCGACAAAACCGTTGCGGCGTTACCCAAAGCTAGTTCCAACCCTTAGAATAATCGGCAAGAATGAAAAACAATTTTGGTCTTCTACTCCCACTCGTCCTTTTGGCCTCAATCAGTCTCCCACTGCAGGCAGGCCGCCAGGGGCGAATCGACCTCAAGACGCTCGAAACGCCCAGCTACGCAGTGGATGGCGACGGGTTTGTCGGCCACAACCTCGACCGCTATTTCAATCGCCCCCTTTATTGCAACCATATTTATGGGGCTGTGCTGGCGGGGGATAAGCCCTACGCACAGGTGGGAATTCAATCGCAAATACTCGGCAGTTTCATGTTCGCTTTGATCCGCGACGGGAAGGGGACTTGGCTGCAAAACGCCTCGGACATCACATCCATCTATCGGCCGGGACATATGGAGTGGCAAGTGGGTGACGCGAGCTGGGGAAGCACAAAAGTCATCCTGGAAATCGTGCCGACAGCCGAGGGTCCTGGAATGGCAGCCCGTGTTCATCTGGAAGATGGAAAGCCGGGTGATCAGGTCGTTTGGGCCAGTGGCTCCGCTTTCCCTTTGATCAATAGCAAAGGGCAATCGGCTAAGCTTCTGTGGGAGTACGACATGATCAGCGTGAAGCCCGTCCATCTGCATGATGGATTCATTCCTGAGCAATCTCATGGAAACAAAGTGAAACTCAGTGGCGACTCTTCCTGGGTAGTGCAGGCCGGGTCTGCAGATGCTCCAGAAAGTACGGGGCGGTGCAGTTCCGGTTCACAAATGAAGATTACAGAGGCGAGCCAATGGATGGATCCAGTAGCTCTGCGCCAGTCCACTGGGGGAGACTCGCCCCTGGTTTGCGGTTCGGGGGAAATCGCTAAGGATTCGTTCCTTTACCTTAGCTTGGCGGGGCCGGGTGCGGGTACGGGAAAATCGGCTGAAGAGGATTTTGCCGCGGGCATGCAGCGGGAGAAAGACTTGGAGAACAGGGTGGTGGTGGATACGCCTGAGCCGTGGCTGAATGCCGGGGTGGGAGCATCCCAAAATGTTCAGGATGCCTGTTTCCGAGACGGCTTCTATTCTCACTCGGGAATGCGATGGGCAACGCCTCTCGTGGGGTGGCGTACTCTCTTCGCCGGAACCGTTTTTGGGGCGCACGATAGTGTCAAAACCGATGCGCAATTCGCAATCGCGACGCAAATCACGCAGTCAACTTTCACGGAGCCCAAGGCGGACGAGACGGTTGGCTTGACCAGCCAGGCACCAGATTCGCGCATGTTTGGCAAAGGGCGCATCGACGTCGACCAGCCGCACCACTACGATATGCAGAGCCAGTTCTTCGATCAGATTGAGCATGCGTGGCGTTGGACCGGCGATCCAGAGCTGGAAAAGCTGCTGCGACCTTCCCTAGATCTTCATTGCGAATACATCAAGGACTGTTTCGATCCCGCAGGTTTGGGGATTTATGAAAGCTACGCCAATACATGGCCAACCGATGATCAGTGGTATAACGGCGATGGAACATCCGAAGAGACCGCGTATGCCTACAGCTCGGAATGCACCGCCTTGGCCTTGGCTAAACGCGCGGGCGATACGCAAGGAGTCATCCGCCACCAAGCGGCGGTCGACCATATACGCGATGCATTTTTTAAGCTTCTTTGGATTGCCGATAAGGGCTATCCGGGAGCCTCGCGTGAGCAGAGTGGCCTCAAGCGCTTGAAAGAGAGCTGTTGGCTCTACGCGATTTTCTGCCCAATTGACGCTGGTCTGTTGGACAGCGAGCAATCCGCGCAGGCTGTTTACTATTCCGAATGGGCCTTGGAACGGATGAAGATGCCCTACGGAGGCGAGCAATGCTGGCCCTCCAATTGGGTGCCCTCCATCTGGTCGGTGCGCGAGATGTGGTCTGGAGACGATTATCAGCTGGCCTTGGCCTATTGCCAAGCCGGTCTGCCTGACGACGGTTGGAAAGTTTTTCGAGGCATGTTCCCCCAACAGGAAATTTTTGGCCTGGTGCCCGGAGACATGGGGCATCCTGCCGGTGGGACTGACTTTAACGATTGCAACAGCATGTTTGCACGCACGGTGGTGGAGGGAATATTCGGCTATGCGCCCAACTATCCCGCCGGTGTGGTGAAAATCGCCCCGGAGTTTCCGAGCGATTGGGACCACGCTTCGATCAAAACTCCGGATGTGTCGATTGCCTATCGGCGCGAAGGAACAAAATCCAATTGTGAGATCAAACTGACCCAGGCGTGTGCGCTGGACGTTCAGTTACCAGTTTCCACGAGCGCTGTCTCCTCAGTCACTGTCGATGGGGCTCCGGTCGAGTGGAAGCTCGTGCCGGGTTTCGGACGCAGTCTAGTCGAGGTCAAGCTGTCGTCTCGGACTGGTGCCAAGGTCGAGGTAACGTGCAAGGACACTCTAAAAGTTTATCCAGCAGTTGAGCTTAATGGAAATACGGGTGAGATGGTGAAATTGGATGCTGAAAATGGATCGATTTCCGACTTTCATGATCCTCAAGGTGTTTTTGCCGACGCCAAGATAGAGAATGGATCGATTCAAGGACAATTGACGGTCAATGCCGGCTATCATGAAGTGTTTGGTTTGACGAAGGTCGGGGACACGACCCAGTGGCGAATTTTCAAGATCCGTGTCACCAATGTCGACGCCGATGCCAAGCTGGCCGACAAGACGAATATTGACGTTCCTGACAAGGCCAGTTGGAGCCAAGTCGATCTTCAGTCGGCGCTGAATGGTGATATCCGCACTATTTTTCAGCAAAAGTACCTCTCCCCGAGGCCGAATACCTGTTCGCTGCGGCTGGCGACCGATGGCTGTTCAACGTGGCAAAATTACAAGCCGGGCTCAGCGCCCATCCTCGATTTGAGCAAACTCCCGTCGCTCACCGATGCAAACGGTCATCTTGTCGCCGGAAAAGGCGTTCCTTTTCAATTTGGTAGCGGAGACAAGAATATCGCTTTTACCTCCACCTGGGATAACTGGCCTCATGAAGTGAATGTGCCGGTGAACAAGACGGGCGATGCCATCTGGCTCCTCGTTTGTGGGACGACAAATCCGATGGAGGTACGCATTCCGAACGCGGAATTGCGAATGGTCTACGCTGACGGGGTAGAGGAAAAACTGGAGATCGTACCGCCCTTTAACTTCTGGATGGTTGCTCCCTTTGGTGGCGTGGACTACGACTACGTTCGCGATGGATTTTCCCTGCCCAAGGTCCCACCAACAACGGTGCAACTCGGCAAGAATTGTCGAGCCGTGTTACTGGGGTGGCGCTTGAGACCGGGTGTCCAACTCAAGAGCGTTACGCTCGAGACCCTCTCTCAGGAAGTCACTATTGGCCTCATGGGAGTTACCGTAATGAATCCGAAATAATCCTATGCTTAATCGAAGAAAATTTTGTTTATCCGCCATGCTCGGCGCGACCAGTTTGACATTCTTGGGACGTAAAGGCGGCTCTCTTTTTGCTCGTGATTCAGCGGAGGCGAGTGATGCAACGGGCTCAAGCTCAACGGCCTCTCACACCTCATCTGTGCCCCTGTCTTGGCTGGACGGAACGCCACCCAAGATCCCGGCCGGTGTCAGTTGGGGAATTCCCTGGCCGCGCGGCATCGTGCCAAAGGATTCAAAAATAACCGTTCGGGCGGCAAATGGCCAGCCAGCCCCCACCCAATCATGGCCGCTGGCATACTGGCCGGATGGGACTTTGAAGTGGTCGGGAATGGCCGTAGCGGCGGATGCAAACTTGGTGGCACCTCTGACCGCAGAGGTAGGCGCATCGGTTGAGCCCACCGCTCCAGTTACAGTCCGGGAAGAAGAAGATCAAGTTATTGAAATCGCCTCGGGGGATTACGTTTGGCGCGTTCCGAAGCAAGGGCCAAACATCCTCGATTCAATCTCCATCCAAGGGCGTGCGGTGGCAAGGGAGTGCCGTCTGGTGTTGCAACGGGAGGATCGAGCAGATTTTGCGACCAAAGGCATTCTGCGGCAGGAGAACTTTCAGGGTCGCATCACTTCGGCGAAGGTGGAGCAATCGGGGCCGGTGCGTGCCGTGGTTCGGATTGATGGCCACCACGCTCTCGAGAACTCGGATCGTACTTGGCTCCCGTTCTGCCTTCGCCTCTATTTCACAGCTGGAATGGGAGCGGTTCGAATCGTTCATTCTTTTGTTTTTGACGGGGATGAAAAGACCGATTTCATTAAGGGACTTGGACTGTCGGTCTCGGTACCGTTTCGGGAGGAAATGCAAAATCGTCACGTCCGTTTCGCCGGAGATAAGGAGGGCGTATGGGCTGAGCCGGTTCTCATTAGCCCAGGTTACCGGGCCGTTTTGGTCAAGGATGCTCAGAAGATGAATGACGACCAGATGGCTGGAAAGCGCGTTCCCAACCTTGATGCGCTCGATCCTAAAACTCAGCAGGCGTTTCAGTCGGTTGCCGTTTGGGATGGATTCAAGCTCAACCAGGCGGGTCCCGATTCATTTTCCATAGATAAGCGGACGGGTCCGGCCAGCTCGTGGCTCCACGTCCTCAACGGCAATCGCGCCCGGGGAATGGCGTTTCTCGGCGATGTCACCGGCGGAGTTGCCTTGGGTTCCAAATATTTTTGGCAAAAGTACCCCTCCATGCTGGAAATCGAAGGAGCCACGAAGCCTGTCGGTAACCTGTGCCTCTGGTTTTGGTCGCCAGACGCCCCCGCGATGGATATACGTCGCTACGACACAATCGGGCACGACGGTAGAATTACCTACGAAGATTTTCAGGAAGGTTACGGTACTCCGCACGGAGTGGCGAATACTCAAGATTTAACGCTTTGGGCATTGCCAGAAATTCCGGGTAACGAAACGTTCGCCGCCATGGCACAAACGGTCAATGAGCCGCCGCTCCTCGTCTGCGCCAGCTCCTATTACCACGAAACGGGTACTCTAGGCATTTGGAGCCTGCCCGATCGTTCCACCGAGACTGGGGCGATGATGGAAGATAAACTCGATCAAGCGTGGCAGTTCTACCAGGGAGAGATTGACCAGCGACGTTGGTACGGCTTCTGGGATTTTGGCGACGTGATGCGTACGTACAGCGTCACCCGTCACGCGTGGCTCTATGACATTGGCGGTCACGCTTGGAATAATACCGAGTTAATGCCTAACGCCTGGCTTTGGATGAGCTTTTTGCGCACGGGGAGCGCCCCAATTTTCCGCATGGCCGAAGCAATGACCCGCCACACCAGCGAAGTGGACGTGTATCACCTGGGACCTTTTTTTGGGTTGGGATCGCGCCACAACGTGAACCATTGGGGCTGTGGCGCGAAAGAGTCCAGAATCAGCGAAGCGTGGCTGAAGCGCTTCTATTATTATTTGACCACGGATGAGCGCACCGGAGATCTCATGCGCGAGCCATTGACCGTGGATGAGACGATCGGCCAGATTCAGCCGCTGCGGAAGGAGCTGGTCCGGGCTGACGTGCCGTACATTATCCGATTAGGGCCCGATTGGCTGGCGCTCGCGAGCAATTGGATGACCGAATGGGAGCGGACGGGCGATACTCGTTACCGTGATTATGTTTTGACCGGGATGAATGACATTGGTGCCATGCCAGAAGCTTTCCGAACCCGCGCCGCCTATCGCTACGACATCAAGACCAAACATCTCGCGGACATGGGCGAGCCGAATCAGAAGGCGGGCGAATTCCTCGATCTTTTTGGAGGAGATCAGATCATCGTGGAACTCATTTCCCTTATCGATTGCCCCTCGTTTGCGCAAGCTTGGTACGGCCTGGCCGATGAATGGGGACGGAACCCGAAATTTCAGGGCTACACGAAGACAAGGATTACCGCCTTTGCCGCCCTGCACGCTCACGACGAGAAATTGGCGGACGCGGCACGGGAGCTACTGCGAAATTTAGTCACAGGAACCGAGGCCCACGGCTACTTTAGCCAACCGACGACTAAGATCGAAGGCCCCACGGTTATCGAACCTGTCCAGGATGAAGGACGCATGGACACTCCAGGTGTGTCTCAGTGGGCATTGAACCTGATGACAACCACGGAATTGCTGCGGCAAATGGGCAAGGTGTAGTTAGTTATCCGCTGCTAGTCTGTTTTGTCATTAATCACTACGCCAAAATCCCAGCAGCCCGCTAGCTGACATTCGGGTATGGGTGCGTGCAGCAGAAAGATCTGCCACAAATCCGTCCATTTCGATTGCGGTTGCTGGACATTTACATGACTGAGCTAAATGGCGCGGTCCGATCAATTGCGCTGTCGGCCCCCCAAACACTACAGGCGTGTCGCATAATAATCTCTTTTAAGTGTGTAACCCTCTAAACATCCAACATATACGTGCCGATTAGATAGTGAGGGCTTCCATTCCGGTCCTCCTGTTTTACCTCGGAGCTAATATGAAACCCTCTAAATTAAAAGTTAGAACCCTCGCAGTTCTGTTGACGTTTCAATTCTTCTTCGGCGGTCAGGCAGGAGCGGACACAACGGTGACTATAAACAATGGGCAAACGGATTTAACTGCGGCCGCTACCTACAACCCGGGAGTGGTACCGACCGCTGGCAGTAACGACGATATCCTTTTTACTGGAACCTATTCCCCTGCCGCCTTTACGCTGAGCGGAGCGAACACAGCTTACTACGGTACGCTCAATGATGCCAGCTCGACCGCCCTAACGATATCCAATGGGACCGGTTCGACAATTTCCACGTTGGAGTTGGGCGGATCCGGTGTATCCAATGGGTATGCGGGCAATGCGAGTGATTTGCTCTATGTAACTACGGGAAGTAGCATAACGATCCAAAACGGAACGGGGACGTTAAATGTGGTGCTCGAGTCCTCCGGAAATTTAGACGTGGCCGGAACCGCGACCATATCTTCAGCGTTGAACGATGGAGGTTTTGGAATTACTAAAACAGGCGCTGGCACTCTGTTTCTCGACGGAGCAGACACGGTTACTGGTCCGATTACGGTGACTGCGGGTACCTTGGAATTAAGCCTGACCGGCCAGATAGGCGGTGGAAATTACTCCGGATCTATCTACAATACAGGTTCGTTTATTCATAATAGCTCAGCAAACCAGACATTATCGGGTTCGATAGGTGGAACTGGTAGCTTGACAAACAGCGGGACAGGGACTCTAACGCTTTCCGGTGTCAATGTTTACACAGGAAACACAACGGTCAGCGCAGGAAAACTGGATCTGCAGAACTCGCTAGCACTTCAAAACAGTTCACTCGCTAGCCTAGGGGGAACCCTAAGTTTTGACTCGTCCGTAACAAGCAACACATTTAGTGTAGGCGGTCTCGGTGCTGGTAGCAATTTTACTTCAAATCTGGCGTTGGTAAACAGTGGGGGAACTGGAATTACTCTCACCGTAGGCGGTGATAACAACGCGAGTTCAACCGTCACCAGCATTTTGAGCGGGTCTGGTGGTCTGAGTACGTTTGGAATCAGCAATACTTTGACCTTAACAGGACCGAATACTTATTCGGGGATTACCACTGTTGGTGGAGGAACTCTGAACCTGGGGGGGGCTACAGCCACTGGATCTATCAATGCGGCCAGTGGATTGGTCCTAAGTAATGGAACCCTGGCCTACACTCGGACCGGGGCGGTTTCCCAGACTTTCAACGGCACATCGATCAATTCGGGACAGAACTTTATAACCGAGAGCACTGGCACCCAGACCCTTAATTTAGGGGCCATTACCGACAATGCCGGTGGGACGGTAGATTTTAGTAATGTCGGCAAGATAACAACGACGAATGCGAATACCGATGGCATTCTGGGTGGCTATGCAACGTATGGGAGTAAGACCACCTGGGCTACCATCAGCGGTGGGGTAATCAGCGGTTTGGCTTCGGGGTCATACACGGAAACTGGAACCGTAGGGAATACTCCAACGGCTTATCTCAACGGGAACATTGACGTGAACTCGACCCAGACGCTCACCGGCCCGGTCACGGTGAATAGCCTTCGATTTAACACCGCCACCGCCTACACATTAACCCTCTCAGGAATGAATACGGTTACATCTGGGGGGATTCTGATAACTCCGACGGCAAATGTGGGTGGAGCCATAACAGGGGGAACAATTGCGGGGTCTGCAAGCGGTCAACTGGCTATTATTAATGGCGCAACTTCAACTTCAACTCTAACGATTAGTTCGTTGATTGTGGACAACGGAGGCGCTACAGCAGTGACTTTGTCGGGCACGGCTAATCGTGACGAGATTTCTCTTAACAACGCGAGCAACTCATTCAGTGGAGGTTTATATATCGATGGCGGTGTTGCGGGTTTTGCAAGCGGCGGGACTGCGTTTGGTGTAGGGAATGTTATATGGGGAAATAACAATGAAGTCTATACTGGGTCGTCTGGAGGAGCCGTCGTATTTCAAAGTGGACTTACCCTAACCTCTGGACTGCTCGTCGATACGCTTGGCCAAAACTTGTCCAATGGAGATATCTCCAGCAGCGGCGGAACAGGAACTTGGACTCTTATCGGAAGTGGAAGCGCAACGTTCAACGGCATTATAGGAAATTATGCTGCTACACGCGTGGTTGACCTGGTGCTGGATAGCGGGACGCAAGTAATCGGAAATACGCAATTGGGTTCCAATAACCTTACGGTGAATGGTGGAACTCTTCAGTTAGGAACAGGTTACTGGGGTAGTTTTTCTCAAACTGCCAATAACATGAAATTGACCTTGGGTGGTGGTACGTTCGACGAATACGGAAATTACGCTGGAAATACTAGCCAGTCCTTCAGTTCAGGGACGGTAGTTAATTCCGGGGCATCCACAATCACCATTAATAATAACGGTGCGCTTGGAACGGTCGTTAATTTGAATGCTATCACCCGCAGTGTCGGAGGTACGGTCAATTTCACGTTACCCACTGGCACCCAGAATTCAGTGAACGGTATTACGACGACCACGCTCAATACGAACGGGATTTTAGGGGGCTATGCGACGGTGAATGGCACCGATTGGGCTGCGAATGCCACCAACACTGCTGGTGGCAATATTGTGGCCTACTCCGGTTACACCTCTGACACTTGGGGTGCAGGGGTTAATACGACCGTAACGACTAACGATTCTCCTACTTCAGGATCTACGACGAATACTTTACGATTCAATGCTACCGCTGCCGATACGGTAACACTTGCAGGAACTAATATAATCACCACTGGAGGGATCTTGGTTACTTCCAATGTTGGAAGTAACCTATCCACAATCACAGGAGGGACGTTAGAAGGCAGTAGTGGCGGTGATCTCGTTGTTATTCAGAACAATACAAGTGCAGGATTAACAGTAGCATCAGTAATTGCTAATAATGGCGCGGCGACTGCTCTGACAAAGAGCGGTGCTGGATTACTGACCTTAACGGGCGCGAATACCTTTACAGGAGCCCTTTACTTAAATGGCGGAACGCTTAACGCCAAGCAAACGGCGCTGGGTAACGCCAGTGCTTTTGATTTTAATGGGGGAACTTTTCAGGCTGGAGGAGCGATCGCCACGGCAGATGCTGTCAGCATTGGTGTTAATGGAGGGACCATAGACCTCAATGGTTATGGTGTGACTCTATTCGGTGCTGTATCCAGTGCCGCCGCCGGAAATACTGTGGGAGCGGGGCTTTACGGGGGGTTCGACCCGACAGGTGAGGGTTCGTTCACAATTAATGATACGGGTGGCTCGGTTGCTACAATATCTCTTTCAGGAACCAACGCCTTTTCCGGGGGGCTGATCATTAATGGGAATAGTATCGTGCAGGACGGAAAAGCTGGTGCCGGAACCCTGGGGAGTGGGTACCTAACTTTTGGAGCTGCCGGTGGGAGCCCTACGATCGACTTGAATGGATACAACCCGACGGTAGCCGGTCTAATTGGAAGCGGTAGCAACGGAGTTGTTACGAATTCGAATACTGGAACCACCTCAATTCTCACTCTCGATGGCGTGGTGAGCGGTACTTACAATGGTGTCATCAATAACGGCAACGGGACCGTGGGCTTAACGATTAGCATGACTGATCCCGCAGCACCTCAAACGCTGGGTGGAGCTAATACGTATACCGGAGGTACGATTCTTAATAGCGGAGAGCTGCTGGTCAGTAATAACAGTGCGCTTGGTACCGGTGCGCTAACGATTAACGGTGGAACGATTGGAGAGCCAGCGAGTGCAGGCGTAATCACGCTCGCAAATGCGGAGACGTGGACGGCCAATTTTAACGTCAATCCAGGAACTGGAAATACTCTCGATATCGGGGCTTCGGCTAATGTTACTAATAGTTCTACAGTATTTGATACGGGTCCTGGTGTGTTCGAGGTTGATGGAAACCTCGTCGGAACAAGTACATTGACCTTGGCGAATGTTTCAACGGGAACATTTTACCTAAATGGGAACAACTCGGGTTTGAGCCAAATAGCGCTGAATGGAGCCAATCTTGAGCTTGGGAACGCGCAAGCGGGAAGCCCTCTACTAGCGATCAATGGTACGATGGTCGATACACTCTCGGCCTCCAGTGCTGGTAGCCTTACGCTCACCGGTACGAACTACTCGATCAGCGAGAGCGCGGGGGTTACCTTCACCGGATCTAATTCGCTCGACTTCGGTACAGGCACTGTAAGTTTGGGGCAGAATCTGCTGTTGACTTTAAATCCGACCAGCGCAGGTGCGCAGCTTGCCATCGGCGGGGTTATTTCCGGTTCCGGTTATGGAATTCAAACCACTACAACCAGTAGCGGCGGGACGCTGGTGCTCTACGGAGCCAACACCTACTCCGGAGCAACAACCATCGGGGCGAATACGACGGTGCAGCTAGGCAATGGCACGATAAACGGTTCCTTGGCCAGTTCCACGATCAGCAATTCTGGAACGCTGACTTTGAACCCCGCAGGAACGACCAGCCTAGTCCAAGGGGGCGCGATCACGGGTTCTGGCGTACTCATAGCCGAGGGCACGGGTACCTCCGTTTTGACAGGTACGAGCACTTACACGGGAGCGACGACGATTAATCTATTCAGCACTCTCCAGTTGGGTGCGACGGGTACAGGCGGAGGTAATACGGGAACCATTGCCAATTCAGCAAGCATCATCGATAACGGCAGCTTGGTCGTGAACTTAAATTCGACGGCAAACGCCAATTCGACGCTACAAGCAATTTCTGGTAGCGGCTCACTGACGCAAGAAGGAAGTGGCACGACGACCCTTCTGGGTGGCTCTGGTACGGACAATTCCTATTCCGGGACAACGACAATCAGTTCAGGCACATTGCAGCTCGGAAACGGTTCAACCTACGGCTCGATCGGCAGTTCTTCATCTGTTCTGGATAATGGAAGTTTGGTTTCTGATTTATCGAGTCAATCATCCATTAATCAGATCTCCGGTTCTGGTAGCTTAACGCAAGAAGGAACGGGTTTGGTGGTTTTAGCGGGAACCGGTAGCTTTACTGGGACGACGACGATCTCGTCCGGCTCAGGTGGTCTCCAGCTCGGGAATGTGGGCGCTCCAAGCGCTACAGGAAGTCTTGGTAACTCGGCGATCACGGATAACGCAACCCTGACTGTCAATCGCAATGGGACCGTAACGCAGGGGACCGATTTTGGACTCATTTCCGGTAGCGGTAGTTTCTCTCAAAACGGCACGGGAACAACGATCTTTAATCTTCAAAATACCTACGCGGGGACGACCACAGTATCGAACGGAACGCTGGAATTGGAGACAACACAGTCGGTGGCCACGACGAGCACGATCAATGTTCATTCGGGTGCTAATCTGGAGATAAACGATGCAGGCCAGGTGCTGGCTGCGGGAACCGACTTCAATACGATCACTGGCAGTGGAAACATCCTTCTGGCGGCAGGTTCGCTAAATCTGGGGCTTACGGACTCTTCAACCGGCTCGATTGTTTTCAATGGTGGAGCGCTTCAGTTGAACAGCAACTCGCCGGATTACACTCAGGGAACTCGACTCGTTCAAGGAACCGGCCCTGTCGATTTCGACCTAAACGGATTAACAACCACCTTTCAGGGCTTTCCCAGTACCGCTCCGACAAATCTTCAAATCGATGATTCGTCCTCCGGGACCCCTGGTACGTTGATCCTGACCAATGACACGTTCAACACTGGCTACACGACGGTCAATAATGGCACACTCGTCGCGCAAGGTAATGTTTGGAATACTAACGCCATCAACATCAATGGCCCGAAAAGCACCCTTGTGGCGGAGAGCATACTTGTCGCTGGTGCGCCCGCAACACCAGTAGTCGCTACCCTGACCAACGGCGGTTCGCTCGTATTTGGTAACTACAACGGAGGCGGAACTGTCGGTTATCTCTTGGACGGCGCGACCCCGGCGGTGAATGTTCAGGTCAACGGTAGTGGCACAGTCGGATTTGCCGGGACCACTCAGTCGTACGGCTTTGCATCAGGTGCCAGCGGTTCCGTCGGGTTTGGTTCGCTCAGTCTTGCTAGCAATACCACAGCGACAATCGACTTCGGTCAAGGAAACGCGGGAACAACGCTCTCGTTTACAAGTTTGTCCCTCATGGACCAAACTACAGATGTCATCGATGTGGTGAACTACAACAAGTCAATCGATACATTGGTATTTAGCTCCAATCTCACTCTTCCGCAATTGGCCGACATCGACTTTATCGGGTACAGTGGTCTAAATATGCAAGACAGTGGAACTGGAGTGGTTATCCCGGGTGGCGCTGTTCCGGAACCGTCAACCGTTTTCGGTGGAGTGTGCTTAATCGGGCTTATTGGCCTGCGTCAACGGCGCAAGTTGGGTGAGGTAGCGCTCTCCCTAATCACTTCCGTATAATTCAAAAATCGTAACGGCGACGATGATGGAAATGCGTGTGTCGCAAATCATTCTAATTCCAGCTTAGACGGATCAAGACATCAGCGTACACTATCGTTTGGAGTTATGAGTGAGCTGATTACAATACATGATCCTATACAAATAGGGGTTTTAGGGTTAAATTTCGGTGGTGGTATTGCGAGACATATTGCGAAGACAGTTCCATGTCTCAATATTAGGGGTGTTTGTGACGTAAATAATGATAAATGCCAACAGCTCGCCACTGAACTTGGAGTCAAATCCTATCAAAAGCTTAACGACATGCTTTTGGATGACGAAATTGAAGCGATTGCGGTATTCACTGGTCCCGTGGGGCGGGCCAAGTTAATTTCCCATATCCTTAGAGCTGATCGGCACATTCTTACCACCAAGCCGTTTGAATTGGATGCCGCTGATTCCAGTCGCGTGCTAGAAGAGGCAAAAAAGAGGGGCCTCATCATTCAACTCAATTCCCCTGGTCCTGGCCCTGCTCAGGATATTGTGACAATCCATAAATGGGCTAAGGAATATGACTTGGGCCGTCCAGTCGCATTTCGAGCAGAGACATGGACTCGCTATCACGAGCAGCGAAACGGCACCTGGTATGACGACCCTCAGCAGTGTTCAGTCGCACCCATTCTCCGTCTTGGTGTCTATTTTCTCAATGAATTTGCGTCCCTCTTTGGAACGCCTTCTGAAGTGCACGTAATCCAGTCCAGACTTTTCACCGAGAGACCTACGTCCGATCACGCGCAGCTTAGCATATCGTATAAAAACGGTGCCATGGGTTTTGTCTTCGCCTCTTTCTGCATTGAGGATGGACAGCCATTCCGGGACCACGTTACCCTGAACTTTGAACGCGGAACCGTTCGCCGTTGGGTGGAGCGGGACAGCCCTACGACTGACCTCAGCGGCGATATCGCGGTCGTCGAACTACGCAAAAAAGACACTCCCGTTATTCAATTCCGTACAGATCCAGGTGCTTTCTGTGGATGGTATCAATGGCATACATTCTGGAAGGACATTCGGGGAGGGTACGCCATGACTGCGGATGACATCCGCAGCGTACAGTATGGAGTAAACATTATTGATGCGATGCGCGTATCAGCTGAAACTGGAAGTCCAGCAGCAGTTCGCACATGGTAGCTTACACATGATATTCGCATATTTTC
>CAVURW010000131.1:0-19617 GCA_963743595.1 uncultured Verrucomicrobiae bacterium | reverse complement strand
GTGAACGCGAACATCCGCCAGAGATCGGCGCGACGGTGACGTTTCGGTATCAGGAGCTCTCAGATGGCGGTGTGCCACGATTCCCCAGCTGGGTGGGCGTGCGGATTGATGCCACGGTGAAACCTGTAATCAAGGCAATGAGCAAGCCTGCTGTGGTCGCGCTGCCCGTAACGCCCATGGCGGTTCAACCCGCGACCGCACCCGGAAATGCACCCGCAACGAGCAAGCGCCGTTATTTCGAGTACACGCAGGGCACGTCCAATAAGTTCTGGGAAGTCTACCCGTCTGGAAATTCCGTAACGACGCGTTGGGGCCGAATTGGCTCCGGCGGTCAGAGTAAGACAAAACCGTTTGCGGATGCTCTGTCGGCTGAGGCTGCCATGGCAAAACTCATCCAGGAAAAGAGTGAAGAAGGGTACGTGGAACGGACGGAATAATGGTAACAAATAGAATTGCAGCCCCGCGATGAAGCCGCGTTCAAAGAAATTGTCGAGAAATTCGCTTCGGCGTAACTCGCTTATTGCGATTGACTTACACGTGATTCGTTAAAGGCGTGTCCACATAAACTGAAAGTTGAATTTGACGAGTGCCATCCGGCATCTAAGGTCCTGTTCTCTGCCATGAAACCAACCGTGCTTATCGTCGATTCGTCTACCGTGGGACGTGCCATGGCCAAGGTGGCTGGCGATGAACTGGATTGCGTGACGCACGCCGTTGGCAGCGGTAAAATGGGTCTGGAGAGCTGCGGTAACCTGCACCCGGACGTTGTCGTTTTGGATTGTTCGCTGCCGGACATGAGCGCGGATCAGTTCACGAGAAGTTTGACGAAACTGCAGTTGCGGCGTTTTCCATTTTTGCTGGTTACTGGGGAAAACATCAGCGCCTTGATCTCTGCCTATCAGAAGATTGCGTTAGCTCAAGACTTTCTGCGCAAGCCCTACCAAGTTCATGCGTTTAAGTCCGTCCTATGCCGCGTAATCGATATGGCTCGCACGGAAGCCACCGTGATGCCCGGAACCGAGCAGCGCAAAAAAATCGCTGCGGTGCGAAAGATGGAAGCAGAGCTCATCGCGACGCCTAATCTTCAGGGGCACGTGACCATTGCAGCTAAGTTCCTAGAACTCGGCATGGTGAAGGATGCCAGCCGCCATTATTACGCGGCAGCGCTTCTGGAGAGCCCCCCGGATCGTATCGCTATCCTGGCCGGTATTTTGAAGCCGAATCATCGGCTCTACACCGTTTTACAAGTCATCAGCTCCCACCGCCTCACGGGAAATCTTGTTTTGGAACTCGGTAACGGCGGCCCCTCCTATATCTACTTTGAAGATGGTCGCATTTTGGATGCAATCGGGCCAGGCACACTCTCGGGGAAGCGGTGCATTGAGGTTTGTCTGGCTCATACCGGCGGCGAGTACAAGTTTTTCGAGATGCCGACCTATCACAACGACAATATCGGCCAGAGCACGGAAGAGCTGCTCCTGGAATTTGCGTCTCGGTGGGACGAGGGATCGTTCCAGCAAGATCAAGATACTAGAAACTAAATAATATGAAATTGACTGCTTCAAGCGTTGCTATTGCAATGCTCTGTGTGGGATTGGCCACGACGATCGGGTATGCCGGCTTGTTCACCTACCAAGGCGATCCTAGTCCGACAGAAATCAAGATTGGTCTCTCAAGTGCCCAGTCGGGACGGCTCTCCTTCATCGGAACCTCCGTTCTAACCGGGTCTCAAGCCTACATCAGCCAGGTGAACGCCAAGGGCGGCGTGAACGGGCGAAAGATCACTCTGGTTAGTTACGACGATAGCTACGAACCGTTACTCGCCGTTAACAACACAGAAAAATTGATCAATTCCGACGGTGTTTTTGCGCTGCTCGGCTACGTGGGAACGCCGACCTGCCGGTCCGTTCTGTTGCCGCTGGCCATTTCCAAGATGAAGTTGGTGGGAGCGTTTACGGGAGCCGGGATCCTGCGCGACAAAAACGCGGGGATCTACAATGTCCGCGCAACCTACGATGAAGAAGCGGCTAAGCTCGTCGATCACCTGGTAAACGATCTGGGTGCCAAGCGTATCGCGATCTTCCGTCAGGGAGACAGTTATGGGGATGCTGGTAAAAAGGCCGCTTTGGCCGCGCTAGCCTCCAAGTCCCTGCAACCGGTCGCAGATGCCTCGTACGTCCGTAACTCGGTGGATGTGCAGGACGCCCTGAACGCTATCGTCCCCCAAAAACCGGACGCGGTCATCATGATCGGTGCTTACAAAGCCTGCGCGGCGTTCATCCTCGGGGCGAAGGCATTGGGCTTAAACGCCACCTACTGCAACGTATCGTTCGTCGGAACGGAACCGCTTATCAAGTTTTTGGACGGTAAAGTGGATAGCGTTTACGTCTCCCAGGTCGTTCCTTCACCCACTGACCCTTCCATTCAGCTCGTAAAGGACTATCAGGCGGATATGCAGGCGGCGGGGCATAACTCCTTCGATTACGCCTCCCTAGAAGGTTATGTGGATGCTCGGGTTCTCGTGGAAGGCTTACGCAAGGCAGGACCCACGCTGACCCAGGACTCCTTTACGGCAGCGATGGATTCGCTTCAGATCGATCTGGGCGGATTCACCGTCAGTTATTCACCCGAGGATCACAAAGGCAGCCATGTCGTCTTTTTAACCCGCATCTCTGGAACGAACGCGATTCAAGTTGATAAAATGCAATAGATTCTATGAAAAACCCCCCCGTTTCTGCCCTCCCTAAGAAAAAATCGGGTGCCAAAGTCCGGTTCTCAATCCGAACCAAGCTCGCCCTCTACTCGTTTTTCATCGCTGCGGTTACTGTCGTGGTCGTCGCCTTCCTGGCGTACTACGTCTCGGCCCAGTCGCTGCGCCAATTGCGCTTGGACGAATTTAGATCGCTGCGAAACACGCTCACGCAATCAATCGTGGCCTACTTCAGCCAAATTCGTTCGGAAACCGCTGCGGAGGCCGAAACGGAGACGGTCCGAAATGCGCTTCACGACTTCTCAACGGCACGGGCAAGTCTGGTCGCAGATCTAACCGCAAATGGCTTCACGCCGGATGACCATTTCCTCGATACGATTTCGAATAAGAACACCGACACATTTAACTCAACCATCGTTCGGGCCATTTCCGATATTGATAAATCGTTGCCCGACCCCAGCGCGCTCCTTCCCACATCACCGGAAGGCAAGATCCTGCAGTATGTCTACATTTCTGCCAACCCTTCGTCGCTGGGAGCCAAGTTCGATAAGAACCTCAGCACCGATATCGCTGTAAATCCGAATCTCCAGGAACCCTTCCGTACCGCGTTCTCCAAAACCGCCTACGCCAAGACGATGGATCGGTATCATCCGTTCTTTAGCCGTCTGGCCCTGCGCTATGGCGTCTCTGACCTGGAATTGATCGATAACGACGCAAACGTGGTCTACAGCTACGCGAAGCGGTTCGATTTTGCCACGAATGTGCAGACAAATTACTGGAAAAGATCGACCGAGCTGGGTCGAGTCTATCTGGCCACATGGTGTACGCCTCTCCCCTCCAGCACCACGTTAAGCAGTGACCAGGTGGTGAATTCTGACTACACACGTTACGTCCCCGCCTTGGATAATCCGATGCTCATTCTCGGGTGCGGCATTCCTGACATGCCCGACCCGAAGACTCAAAAAAGCGCGATCTGCGGCGTTCTGATCCACGAACTGAATTCTCAGGCACTCGACAAAATCGTCACCTTCAACGATGAAGCCGCGAAAGCCGGTCTGGGAAATTCTGGTGAAGCATATTTAGTGGGCCCCGATTACTTTGCTCGAACGGAATCTCGATTCCTTCCCCAACTGAGTGGCGGGCAGGTGACACCCGTTATCGGACTGGACGGCAAACCCGCAGGCAACTCTGCGATTCTTAAGCTACAACTGAGTTCAGATATCGATAAGCTCCTCTTCAACCCCGAAGATCCCACCAACCAAGGTGACTTGGTTGACACCGATTACCGGGGTATCTCCACCCTCTCTCTCGGCTCTCCTCTTCCTCTTCCCGGTGTGAACTGGGGTCTGGTAACGAAGATTGATACCGCCGAGGCTTTCGCCAGCGCCGTGGAGTTGGGTATTTCGATCGCTGGTATCGGTTCGCTCGTGCTGTTAGGAGTCGTTTTGCTCTCGTTTGCAACTGCAAGTTACTTCTCTCGACCGATCGTCGACTTCTCGGAAGTCGCAGACGCCATCGCGGCGGGCGATACGGAACGTCGCGCGAACATTAAGAGCGGAGATGAAATTGGGTTGTTGGCCAATCGATTCAACTCGATGGTGGACCAGCTCGTCTCAATCAATCAACAGTTGGCGCTCCGTAATGACCAGACGGCCAAGATCATGAGTACGGTGCGCGAGGGTCTGCTCCTCGTCGATACCGAAGGAAAAATTCTTCCCGAACACTCCAACGCTGCCCGGCTGATCTTCCAAACCCCAGACTTGAGCGGACTGAACTTCCTGGGTCTGATCGATAAAATCGTTCCCCCGAAGGTCTATCACGATTGTAAAAACTATGTAGACGTCTTACTCGATCCGTGGGTGGAAGAGGAGTTCGTCACGGACATCAATCCTCTGGCCCAGTTAAAGGTGAGTCTGCCGACGGATAACGGTGATTTCGAGACCAAGTACCTCGAGTTCCGATTCAAGCGAGTCTACGGTGAAGAGAGCAAGATCACCTATCTGCTCATCACCGTGGCGGATGCGACCGAGCGCGTTATCCTCTCGGAAAAACTGGAAGCGGCCAAGGAGAACACACGCTCCCAGCTCTCCCTGCTCCTGGGCCTAACGCACATCGAGCGCCCCCGTCTGAACCAGTTTTTCGAAGAGACGGACCGCGAAATTCGCGACATCAACGCCTTGCTCAAGGTCAGCACCTCGAGCAATGTGGAGACGATTCTGAAATCGGTGGATTACCTGGATTTGACGAACACGGTGTTCCGCGGCCTCCATACCATCAAGGGCCACGCGCGTTTGTTGAATCTGGAATTTTTCGAACTGGGTGCTTCTAACTTGGAAGAGAAAGTCTCCGGTCTTCGTGAACTCGCCCGCGCTGGAAACCTCAAAGGTCAAGACTTCATCCCGCTGGTGGTGGGTCTCCAGGAGTTCTACCATGAGCTCTCGGAACTACGCCGTTTGTTCGCACGGTTAAGCGGTGAAATAGATAAGGCACCGACGCCATCCATCGCGCCAACAAAAGCGCCCGTGGCTAAATTGACCGTCGACGGCGTTTCGTTCGTGGACGCCAAAGAGACCTCACGTTTTGTCGGTGAATTGACCGGCATGGTGGACAAGCTCGCTGAAGAGTTCAACAAGAAGGTTGAGATCGAATCATCCGAATTTGACTTGTCGCTGATACCAGAGCGTTGTCGGACGGCCGTCTCCGGCGTCTTCATCCACCTGGTGACGAACTCTGCAATCCATGGACTGGAGTCCACTGCGGAACGCCTTAAGGCGCACAAACCTGAAGTGGGCAAGATCAAGCTTGCCAGCTATTTCGGGCAAGATCATAAGGTTTGGGTAACCGTGGAAGACGATGGACGTGGTTACAATCTGGACGCCATTCGGAAAAAGGCTATGGAGTTGTACAATGTGGGCGAGGATTACTTCCGTGATTGGTCACCGGAAGAGATCACGCATCTGGTTTTCTCGGACGGACTCAGCACCGCTGACAGCGTCTCTCGCGCCGCCGGTCGGGGCGTCGGACTGTCCGCTGTCCGCGCTAAGGCAGAGGAACTTAAAGGCAGCGTCTACGTTAGGTCGGTTCCAGGCAAAGGTTCCACCTTCTACTTCTCTATGGGCACTAACCAAACGGATTTCTACCAAAATCCCGTCCTTCGTCGCCTCAAGGAATTCGCTCCCATACTTAAGTAACTACCTTTATGTCTAATAAAACCATCCTCATTGTTGACGATTCACAGATGATGCTTCAAGCCATTCAATTGGCCATTCCCCCCAATGTTTTTTCTACGATTTTGGAGGCCAGAAATGGTGTGGAGGCAGTCCGAATCTACAAGGAAAGCCGTCCCGATTTCGTTACCATGGACATCACCATGCCCGAGCTGGACGGTCTGGACTGCATTAAACAATTGCGCCAAATTGACCCTGGCGCGAAAATATTGATCATCTCCGCCCTTGCGGATGTATCTAAGTCCATCGAAGCTGTTCGGCGCGGAGCCAAAGGCTTTCTATTAAAGCCGATCAATACTGAAAAGCTCCAGCAAGCAATTACGAAAATGGTAACCAAAAATGACTAAAGATTCAGAAGTTCGCCCCGTTTCCAGCGTTAGTTTTAACGAAGTTGATCTTCGTTCGTTCCTTGACACGATCATTCACTACTTCTCTGAGCTCACTGGCGAATCGCCCGTTTGTGAAGTGCCCTACTTTAAGCAAAACTCAGATCGCTTGATCCTGGATCACTCTGGCACCATCAATATCTCTGGAAACTATCGCGGATCCATCATCATGACGGCTGAAGTGGGATTCCTGGTCCACTTCCTGGGTAAAATGGGCATGGCGATTAAGTCGCCCACGCTTGTCAGTGATTCTGTCGGAGAAATCGCGAATGTTATCGCAGGAAACCTTCAAAAGCACTTTGGCGGCCAGTTTATCATCTCCCTCCCGATCATCTCCGCAGGGCAATCTGCTGAGGTCATGGCGATTCTGGACTCACGACGCGGCTACATCCTTCCCGTAACATGGGACGGCTACAACGCCAACCTCGTAGCGCTTTTCGATTAATTTCGGCGGATTGCGGAACGATCCGTTTGGCGAGCAGGTTTTTGCTGCGTCTCGAGCTTTTTCGATTTGGTTAGATGCGTAGCGACATGGGAGAACGCTTGCTTCGTTTTCTCAAAAATGGACTATCGTTGTCCATGAGTCAGATCAGGGATGCCGCCTTACGCGTACTTCAAAGCACGTATGGCTACCGCAGCTTCCGAGGCGAGCAGGCGGAGATTATCGAGCATGTCATCTCGGGCAAAAATGCGTTTGTTTTGATGCCCACGGGCGGTGGTAAATCGCTCTGTTACCAGATCCCCGCTCTATGCCGTCCTGGCGTCGGAATTGTGATCTCGCCCTTGATCGCGCTCATGCAGGACCAGGTGGATGCTCTGAAACAACTGGGAATCAAGGCCGCCGCGATCAATTCGAGCATGTCCGGCGCAGCCATCGAGCGCACGAAAAGTCAGATTCGAGCCAGCGAACTCGATTTGGTTTATGTTGCCCCGGAACGGTTGCTGATGGCGGATTTTCTGGCGCTGTTACATGATTCGCCCGTTGCCCTGTTCGCCATCGATGAGGCGCATTGCGTATCTCAATGGGGGCACGATTTTCGGCTGCACTATACGCAGTTGGATGTCTTAGCGGATCAATTTCCTCATGTGCCGCGCCTCGCGCTTACCGCCACGGCGGATCAGGCGACCCGAAAAGATATTTTAGAACGATTGCATCTGAGCGATGGCCGCACGTTCGTTGCCGGCTTCGACCGTCCGAACATCCATTACAGCGTGGTGGTGAAGGAGAATCCGGAAAAGCAGGTTTTGCAATTCGTTAAGGGAACGCATCCACAGGATAGTGGAATCGTCTATTGTCTCTCGCGAAAAATGGTAGATGAAACGGCGGCTTGGCTTGCGCAGCAGGGCTTCAAGGCACTGCCGTATCACGCGGGTATGGATGCGCAGGACCGTTCCCGCAATCAAGATCGATTTTTGCGAGAAGAGAGCATCATCATGGTCGCCACCATCGCCTTTGGTATGGGGATCGATAAGCCCGACGTGCGTTTCGTGGTTCACATGAATATCCCGAAAAATATCGAGGCCTATTATCAGGAAACGGGTCGGGCGGGACGCGACGGATTGCCCGCGAACGCACTCATGCTCTATGGCATGGCGGACGCAGGCATGCAGCGCAAGTTTATCGATGAATCTTCCGCTCCGGAGAGCCAGAAACGAATCGAGCACAGGAAGTTAAATGCCTTGCTTGGTCTATGCGAAGCCGCCTCTTGCCGAAGAAAAATCATCCTGGAATATTTCGGCGACAGTTCGGAACCGTGCCACAATTGCGATACCTGCCTTTCGCCGCCCGTGACTTTCGATGGAACAACGGCCGCCCAGAAGGCGCTCTCGTGTTCGTACCGCACGGGGCAGAGATTTGGCGTGGGCTATGTGATCGACGTCTTGCTTGGAAAAAGCGACGAGCGGGTTGTGCGCTTCGGCCACGATAAAGTCAGCACATTCGGCATAGGTTCCGACCTTACGAAGAGTGAATGGCAAAGTGTTTTCCGGCAACTCGTGGCGCTCCATCTACTGACTGCCGATGGCAGCGAATATGGTGGCCTTAAAATAACTCCCAAAGGCTTCGAGTTTCTTAAACAAAAAGAAGTGCTGCGACTGCGCAAATTTACCGGAAAGGCCACGGTCTCGGTGGCCAATAAGGCGAAAGCGCCCATGGTCTTCGAGGATCCCTCCGATCAGAGGCTGTTTGCGGTGCTGAAAGCGACCCGACTCGAACTCGCCAGATCGCAAAACGTTCCGCCCTACGTTATTTTCCACGACAAAACCTTGCGCGAGTTGGCGATTCAGCGACCCGACTCGCTTACCGCCCTCTCCAACATCAGCGGCGTCGGGCAAAGCAAAATGGCGCTCTACGGTAAAATATTCCTGGAGGTGATCGCCCACGATGGGATGGGCAAATCGCTTTTATAGAGCATTTTCGACTTCTCGGTAATGACGCGAGTGCCTAACCGCTACCGGCACAGCTCCATATGACCAGGTGGCTTCAATTGAGCGCCACAGGCGCGATCCATAACAAAGCCTGGTATGTAGTCGATTATGAGCTGCGCCCCCAAATTGCCACGCGTTTACGAAGACTCTTCCAATTCTACCACCCAAGGCGATTGCACGCTCGGCCCCGGCGGGCGACGGCCACGAAATGGTTTTTGCGTTGAGTTGGTTAGCTATTGAATAAGTAAACTCATCACGGCCAGCAAAGCGTAAAAATTCGAGAACCCGCAGAGGCCCATCGCCAATAGACAGATGGTGGAAAGGTCACGAGCCCGTTCGAATTTAAATGCCAAGGCAAAGCAGACGATGATCAGCGCGGGCAGTACCCACGACAACTGGCCGAGATCCCGAAGAGCTAGAATTGGGACTGGCATAAGCATCGGCGTCAGAGTCCCATCGCCATTCCTGATGTAAGGACGAAGACGCTCGATCACATCGTGTGTAAGGGGAAGCTGCATCAATGGAATCGGCAGCGACAGCAATAGCAGAAAAAAATAGAGACCAATGAACTCGCCCCGCCTTTGCATGTCCGAGACTAACCGAATTTCGCCGTGATTCAATGTTGCGACGCGGCCAGAAACTCCATGAGCGCCAGAATTCCGTACAAAGTTGAGAACCCGTAGAGCCCTATTGCCAGGATGCAGATCGTGGAGTAATGGCGAGGGAACTCATATTTAAACGAACAGACGACCAAGCTGAAGATGACTGCTGGAAAGGCTCCGGACAATTCTCCCAAGCTCCGTAGGATAAGAACGTCTGCAGGTAACAGCATGGGGCTTGCGCTTCCATCCTTGTCGATAGGTAGGGGCGAAACCGCTCAAATGCCGATTGGGTGAGGCGATACTGCACCAAGGGAAGGGGAAGTGAGATCAAAAGCAGGACGAGGTAGGCGATGATGAACTCGCCTCGCTTCAGCATAGAGATCACGCCGTCTCCAGCAAGGCCGGCTTGAGCAACTCTGCTTGCCAGGGTGACCACCGGTTTTCGGCGATCAAGCGAGCTGGCGCGGTTTCGGGTTCGCGAGCCAGTTCAATGAGGGTCGATTTTGGAGCAAGAAAAGTCGGATCGATTTTCAAGTCCGTAGCGATCTTATCCCGCAAGGCGCGAAGCTTCTCCAGTTGGCTCTCGAAATGCGGGGAATGCGGGGGGCGCGCGGCACGGGGAATGGGCGCGATGGGCGGTGCTTGGCGACCCCGTTCAATCGCCTCGGCCATGCGATCCGTTCTGCCGGACGGGCAACGGCGCGGCCAGCCGGGCGCACCCATGGGCGGGATCTTGAGGTTATTGGCGGCCCAAATCGCCAGGTGCAAGAGCAGCTCATTGTGCAGAATCTTGAAGACCGGTTGATCAATCGCTTCAGCCTCTTTTTCGCGCCAATACCACATCTCTTTTACGATTGCCTGGGCCATCGGAGCGAGGTGTGTGGAACCGGAGATACGCCACTCGTTTTCGAGATCGACCTCCTTCAGGACGCGACTGGCGATGAGTACGCGATTGCACGATTGCTGGTGCCACTCCAGTCGACCCAGTTCAGCGAGCTTTTGCCGGAGAATCTCCGCGATTAGTTCCAAGTAACAGGTGTCTTGCACCGCGTATTCCAGCATGGAGGCGTGCAGCGGGCGCTTGGACCAATCGGCCTTTTGGTTCTTCTTATCGAGCATAACGCCGCAGAGCTGCTCCACCAGTGCGCCGTAGCTGACGGCGGGCATTCCCAGGAGCTGCGCAGCGATGAGCGTGTCGAACACATCCAGCGGTTCCAGCGCACCGGCTCGACGCAACATGCGCAGGTCGAAATCGGCGCCGTGTAGCACCCAGGTGTGCTTGCTGATGGCAGGCCACAGTTCCTTTAACGAGAAATTATGCAGCGGATCGATCAGGAAATGGATCTGTCGATGCGTCACCTGGATCAGGCAAACGCTCTCTTTGTAATGATGCAGGCTGTCTGCCTCCGTGTCGATCGCGATGGGGATCGGCGGCTGCAAACTGGCGATGAACTCATGAAGGGTCGATGGATCGGTGATCCACTTAAAGGACGGGAAGGTGGGAATGTCGCTAGCCACGCGAGACCAGATTAGCGAAAGTAATGGGTTGTTGCCACAACTTGTTGATATTCAGTGGAGTTAGATAACGCCTTCGCGCTCCAGCTGGTTTAGTCGGCGCTCGTTTTTCTCATCCACCACCTCCGTCACGCCGTGCAGTTCCAGCAACACATCCAGGCAAAGCGAAATCTCGGCATCTTCAAAGCCAGTGGTTTCTATGGCGCGCTGGGTTTGAGAGAGGTAAACCCAGGTGAACTGCTCGCCGTTGATAATGCGAAACTGGAGGTGTTCCTCCCACATCAGGTCTTCTGGCGAGGCGATCTCGACCGTGGCCGTCTCGTGCGGCACCACCTGCTCCACGCGCTCGAATCGGGAGAGCCAGGAGTCCACAAAGTGGAGGATGCGTTCTTGGGAATGGGGGACGGCACAGATGGCGACGAAACCTTTCGCGTTCATTCGGGCAGTGTACTCCAAAACCGCCAACGACCGCAGCCAAAAAACGGTGGAAGATCGTCAACGCGTGACCTTGGGATTTGCGACGAAACGGAACGTGCGCGTTTCGGTGGAGACGATCACGCTGAGCTTTTGCTCTGTTGCAGAAGGCGGTGGCGCGATACGTCCCAAACGGATAGAGTAGAAAAGATCTGAAGTCGTGATTTGTTTGGTTGGATCCACGTTGTGCGGACTCCACGTGCTTTCGTCACTAGATTCCATAACAACAGTCACGCCATCCGCGCCAATGCTCGTGCATTCGAGATTCTCTGGCCCCTGGAACTGAGCCCCGGTGGTAGGTGACTTTGTGTCGTTACCATACATGGCAATGAGATGGATTCTCGCTGGACCGAAGGTAAGGTCTTGATTGATCGGTACGATTTCGCCCTCTTTTGGAATGCGGATGTGCTCGAGTGCTGGGAGCGAGAGGCGAGCTTCGTGGCGAGCGGATCAACAGAGCACATTTGGAATTCGAAGGACGGGGAGTCGGGCGGAGGCAAGGCAGTCGGGTACTGCGCTGTGAGTTCAGACCGGTTTTGAGAGAAAATAAATGGACTTTTAAATGCGGTTTGCAACTGGCACTGGTCGATAACCCAGTAAGTCCTTGGATCAGGATCTGAAGTGAGATGGATCGTGAAATTCGTGTTGCCGAATGAGGGCTTCCGTCGTTAAGGCAGCTTGAAGTGGTTGAGATCCTCGAACCAATCGTCCCAAGAAAGCGGTGGGGGAGGTTCATCTGGATCGGTAGTAAAAGTCTCCAAGGTTGCGGTTAGGCCCGGCGTGCTGAGCATGGTCGTATTGGCACTCGCCACAGGATCGATATGTCCTGGGTTGGGCGTATCAAAACTGATAATCGAATCGCATTCACTCCACGGCGCATATATTTTGTCGCTCGGACCGAAGTAAAAGCACCAATGCAGCGTTGATGAAGCGCTTGGGGAACTATCATGGAACTGAACATCAGTCAGTGCGTCATTTGAAATAGGGATCCCAAAACGGTTTACAGGATAGGAGAATCGAGAGCCATTTGAGACGGCGATCTGAATAGCCTCGTCGGTACCTTTCGGAATCGGATCTAGGAACCGGCCGTGCAAGTGAAGCGAATGATCCTTGGGATCTCGTGACACGGACTCAATTAGGATCTTCGTACCGAGAGCATAACGCACAATATGCAGCGGAATCTTGCCCCCCACTTCTTCGCCGTAAGTATCCGAGTCGAGCCACCATTTCAGTAAAATCGCAAGCACAAGGAGTGCGGGGACGAGAATGCGCCAAGAGAAGAGCAAACTAAAGTGGCGAAGTGTCTCATTGAGGTTACGCATCACGTGGAAGAGATTTTCCCGATCGCTACACACCTCATCATGATGAAAATGGGAAGGTTTTGCCAGTCCACAAAGTGGAGGAGTGTTCCAGTCGCCACTGCATTCAAAGCACGCCCGACAGGCGAATTTTTCACGCCGCCTGCCACCTCGTTGCAGCCGCTGCGAACTCTCACACTCTCATTTCTTCAAACCATTTGAAGGCAAATGAACTAGCCGGAGATTTTTATCAGCACCACGCCGTGCGTCGGAATCGGGTCCGGAGTCGCGTAGCTTTTATCAAACGAGCCCAGGTCTTTTTGCCGCCAGAGATCGCGCACTTTTTGGGAGCCGCTCAATTTAAGATCGGTCCACTGCACTTGGCCGACGACAGGCGTTGATCCCATGTTGAGCAAGCCGACAACGGTCGATCCATCCTGCATCTTTTTGGACCAAATTTGGATTGATGTTTGACCAAACTCCACGGGATGAACGACGGATGCGGCTTGACCGAGCGGGTCTTGGTCCACATCCAGCACTTCATCATTCGTCAGCAAGTTCAGCGTGAACGGATCGAGCTTCGTTAAATCGCAGCCGATGAGCAGGGGGCAATCCTGCAAGCACCAGAGGCTCATGTGCGTGTACTGCTCATCCGGCGTGAGCTTGGTGGGATGCGTATTGCCCCAGCCAACTTGGCCCACCACCAACATGTCTTGATCGTTCCAATGACCGGGTCCGGCGAATTCAGCGATCCCATCGCCTCGCCGCGCATTGCCCGTCATGCTGTTCCAGTTATCGGTAATATCGCCTGTGGTGCGCCAGGTATTTCCGCCCGCCACCGCGCCCCATTCCCACACTTTGCCCATTCCATACTGGCAATAGCTGAACACGATATCGCGTTTCACTTTATCCAGCGACGCGCGAAAAACCTTGTAGGGCTTCTGGACAATTTCCAGGTCGATCTTTTCCTTCTGCGCGGGATCCATTTTCTTATTCAGCGCATCGATCGAATCGCTCACCTCTTTCAAACGCGCATTCTCCGCGTCCGTGCGGCTGCGATTGTGCTTCAGGGTATCCTTCTCGGCCATCAGGGACTTCAGCTGAGTGGCGTCGTCGGCAGAAAGCAGCTTCCCGTACTCATCCATTTTCTCCCGCTCCGCGACTCCACCGTAGCTGCACCAGTCATACTTCACGTAATCGACGCCCCATTGGCCGTACGTGGCCGCGTCCTGGTCTTCATGCTGGTAGCTGGCCGTGAAACCCGCGCAGGTCTTCGGTCCTGGCGAGGAGTAGGTGCCAAACTTCAGCCCCAGGCCGTGGATGTAATCGCTCAGTGCTTTCATATCCGGGAACTTCGCATTGGGCTGGATATTGCCGGACGCATCGCGATTGCCCTGCCAACAGTCATCAATGTTCACATAGGTCCAGCCATGATCCACGAGCCCTGTCTTGACGATCGCATCGGCGGCGGAGCGGATTTTCTCGTCGGAAACCGCATTCGCAAAACAGTTCCAGCTATTCCAACCCATCGGCGGTGTGAGGGCCAACGTATCCCCGCTTTTGATCAAGAACGGGCGACTGTTTTCGCCGAGCGAATTCTTCGCATGGAGTGTTACCGAGTAATCACCAGCGGCGGGTGTGGTTCCGGTGATCCGGCCCGTTGCGGCGTCTAGGGTCAGGCCGGTCGGGAGGTTATCCGCCGAGAAGGTAATCGGTCGGTCGCCTGTCGATGGAATCGTGAAGAGAAAGGGATTTCCCGGATGCGAGCCGAAGACCTTCGCATTATGGAGAAGCGGCGTCTTGGGGCTCGGCGGCGTGAGGATGTCTTGAGCCGAGGCGAAGCTAAGAGAAAGGGTGAGCAGACCGACAAGAAGAGGGGTTCGGAACATAAGAGCTTTGGGAGGATAACCCGAGACTTTGGCGAAAGTTCCGATGGCATGACGATTTACTTAAGAATTACGTCCGACTAATAATGCCTCAACGAGCTCCTCTCCTGTCAAAAAGGATTTCTATTCCGAGACACCGACCCCGCAAAGCGACCTGATTCGTGGGCATGAACCGCGCTTAGTGCAATTGTTCACTCTTAACATGTTTCCATGTCGAGACACCGACCCCGCAAAGCGACGTGATTCGCGCGCATGAATCGCGCTTAGTGCAAATTGTTCACTCTTAACATGTTTCCATGTCGACCTTGTGGAGACATCAGTAAAAATCAGAACGGAAGCTCACTGATTCCTGGATAAGCTCGTACTGGAAAACCTTTTTGAGAGAAGCTTTATGAGGACCCAGTCGAGACATCCAGTAGACTTCTGAAATTATCGAAGGAAATGTGTTCCAACCAAAGCCTAAGCCTTCTTCAGATCGTCTAACGAACTAGGAAAATGCGTGCACAAGTCCTGCCAGTCAGGATTCATCGACTCAATCAACTTGATTTTCTTCTGTCTGGACCACGTTTTGATTTGCGTTTCACGAGCAATCGCCGCATTAGGGTCTTCGATTACTTCGTAAAAAACGAGTTGATCTAAATTATAGCGAGCGGTAAACGATCGCGGGCTACGATCGTGTCTGTGTTCCCACAGCCTACGACCTAGGTGGTTAGTGTTGCCAACGTACAACACTCGACTTCGGTTTGTCAGAATGTAAACGTAATATAACATCTCCAGAAGAGTTCCTGAAAAACCACTTCGGTGTCGAGATTCCATGTTACGTAATGAACTCCTCACGAACCTTCTCTCAAAAAGGTTTTCCAATCCAAGACACTAACCCCGCGAAGCCGCGTGATTAGTGAGAATGAACCGCGCTTCGTGCAAATTGTTCACTCACATGTTTCCATGTCGACCTTGTGGAGACATCAGTAAAAATCAGAACGGGAGGCGCTTTTGGCGCTCAATTGAATCGACCTCAACTAGTTCAAGAAGAGCTTGCCGAGGAATCAGTAAGCCTCCCGTTCTGATTTTTACTGATGTCTCCACAAGGTCGACATGGATACCTTGTTGATAGTGTGTATGTTACGGTAATTTCGGTTCATCCCGCCTTGCAGCGCCGGCGTGTCGATTTGGAGAACTGTGGATAGCGAATGCTTTGTGTCGATCCGACATCTCCATCCGGGCCCGATTTCTGCTACTGCGGGACTTCAGCGAAAACGTTACAAATGATCCGGGATCGTAAAGACATACTCGATTGTCGAGCTGTACGGCTCTTCCGGGCGAACCACTGTCGATGGAAAATTCGCGTGGTTAGGCGAGTCGGGAAAGTGCTGGGCTTCCAGCGAAAACGCGCAGTATTGCGTGTACTTGACCCCACCCTTCCCAATGAGCGTGCCATCGAAAAGATTCCCGGTGTAAAACTGCACGCCCGGTTGATCCGAAAGCACTATTAGCGTGCGACCGCTCTTGGGATCATGCACCCAGCCAACGATGCTCAGCCCGCCTGTGCTTGGTCTATTGACCACGTAGTTGATGTCGTAGCCAGGCGGTTGTGCGCCGAGATCATTGATGTGCTTTTTTATGGGTGTGGGCACACTCAGGTCCCAGGGTGTGCCGTGCACCTTGCGAATCTCGCCGGTCGGAAGCGAGTCGGAATCGATCGGCGTGATGGCATCCGCGTTCACCATGGCGACGTCGTCCAAGATTGTGCCGTGCCCCGGCCCAGAGAGATTGAAAAGCGTGTGGTTGGAGAGATTCACCACAGTCGGTTTATCCGTCGTCGCGTCGTAATGAACGCGGAAATGATTATCCTCCGTGAGGGTGAACGTTACGCTCACGTTGAGGTTGCCGGGAAAGCCCTCTTCGCCATCGGGGCTCAGTCGTGTCAGTTGAATCGATGGCGGCATGTTCCCCACAATTTTGCACTTCCACAGGTGGCGATTGAACCCCAGTTTCCCGCCGTGCATGGTGTTCTCGCCCTTGTTTTTGGTCAAGGGATACGTGTGCCCGTCCAGGGTGATCTGCGCGTGGCCAATGCGATTGATGTAACGGCCCATCGTGCCGAAATTGAGCTTCGCCGCCGCGTAATCGTCCGGCTTATCGAACCCCAAAGCCAGGTCGTCCATGTGCCCATTTTTATCCGGCATCACCACGCTCACGACTGTCGCACCAAAATCCATGATGCTGACACTGGAACCCATGGAATTGGTTAACGTGTAGCGCGTCACGGAACCTTCCGGGCACTGGCCGAACGCGCGCGAGGTAACGCCCGCGTGGAGCGGAGAAATCAGCAAAAGCGCGAAGACAAAAAGAGATTTCATCGCCTATTGGATTTCGATGGAGCGGCTGCCCGCTGGACCATGTCGAGAGCAGGCGGCCCAGCCGTGAAACTCCGTACCATTCAAGTGCAGGGCACGGGACTCCCAAGCCAGCCCGATTTCATCCACGCTCTGATCGGCGAATGTGATCTTCAGTTTAACGATCATCGGATTTGCCGGCTTCACATATTCTACTTTTGGTGCGTTATTGCCCGTCCAACTTACGAAAACGGCGGCGAGGGGAACCGGCGCAGTGACCTTTGACGTGAGCGTAACGGTGCTGGCGTTGAGGGTCGCGTCTGCGGTATCGATCGATTGCAGTCGCAACGTTTTCCCGCCATCGAGAGCGATCTGTGCGCCTTTCGGATCGGCGGTCGCTGTGCCAGCGGGAAACGTAAACGTGCGTACCACTTCGTGCGGACCTTTGTTATAGAGATAATCGACCACGACGGTGTAATCCGGTTTTACGAAAAAGACGTCGCGCTGATAGATCAATTGACCTGATGAATCGCGCCAAACTGCAGATACAAATTCCGCGTCGGGCGTCACTTTGTGGATCAAAATCTGCGGTGCGGTAAAATCGAGAGCCGCTCCATCGACGGTCGGCGCAAACACCTGGGAATTCACGCCCGATGGATTCAGCAAAAGCGCCAAACCGGTGTCGTCAGCGCGAATGGGAAACAGAAACGCCAGTGATAAAACCAGGGCAATTCGAATCTTCATAGTGTTAGGGCGCGGCGTCTTTACCGTAGACTTCCATCTCCGTTACAGCGGCAAACCCGAGCGGTGTGGTGGGCTGCTTGAAGTTGTTCAACTGAATCCAGTTGATCTTTTTTGCAGGGAAAGTGAAGTCCTGCGGATCGGCCGTTTTCTGAAGCGTGATGTCTTGGGAGGTGCCATCAGAAAATTGAATTGTCGCGTTAGTCCAATAAGTGTCGTGCGGGAAATCGGCGCGGATATAGAGCCGGACTTTATCGACTGTGACATCGCGGCCAAAATCGATTTTCAGCCAGGGGTTCGGGTTCAATCCATTGCCCCAAGACCCGTAGGGCCACTTGCCGTGGTGCGTATTCAGGACATTCCCATCGATCACGTTGCGTTCGAAGAAAACGGGATCATCGCGCGTGACGGAACTGGCGATGGCGTGTGGGAAATACTGGGATAAATTGCGCTGATCCAGTGTATTCAATGCGACGTTACAATAGGTCGTGATCTCGGTCGGCGAGGCGATTCGTGCAGTGATGTGGTGCGTGTCACCCTTGAATGCGGTGGGATCATAGCCCGTGGCGAATTTGCCGAAGGGAATCGTGAACGTCACCGTCGAAGTCGGGCTAAAGACCAGGCTCTCCGGCAGCTTGGCATCGACCTGAATGAAGAGGTATTTCTGCGCCGGAGCAGTGACGAGAATCACGTCGCCAGCCTGGTAAGCGGCAGCATAGTCGAGCGCGACTTTGCTGGGATCCGACGCCGAGGCCAGTGATTTCCCGGCTGAGTTTTGTATCTGAACGGTGAGGGGATCGGCATGCACCGTAAGGCCACCGACCAAGAGAGTACCAATCAGTGCAAGAAGAAATCGCATAACGGCATGTTTGCAGCAAAAGCACCGCAAGCAATAGAGTAAAAATTCGCAGGCATGCGGTAAAATCGCGCAAGGTGGCGTGCTGTGATTTCGCGCTGGCGATTCAACGGTATATTCGCGCCGTAGTGCTGAGCGAATTGTTCGATAACATCAACCAGATCAAACACGCCGAAGATGCGCGGCGCATTTCGTTTAGGAGATTCAAAAAGAAAACTCCCTTTGGCCTAGGCATGCAAAGATTCGGATCGTCAACTCCCATGACTACATCCTCAGAGCCATCGTTCGCCAAGCCAAGGCTACCGCTTTTTAAGTTCGCAACGATTCTCAATCTACGTGATTCCAGCGGTGCCTCTCTCTTAATTGTAGGTGGCCACTCCGTAAACGCCTGGGCCCATTTACTATTGTCCCTCGTGCCCAAATCTCGCTCGGTACGAGCCCTTTACGAGCCCTTTACGAGCAAGGATCTTGATTTGCTAGGTAGCCTTGAGGACATCTGTATTTTTAAATGAGAAGGTCAGGGGTTCGAATCCCCCCTACTCTCCACTTCCTTTCCCTAGGAACACGCAGGAAGGTCGTTTTTGGTTGTCTTTAGACGCAAATGGGGTTCACCAGAATTGTCGAGGGCGGATGATGGGGGTTTTCCATTCGCCACAGGACTCTGTAGGCAGCCGTCCGTCCGAGCTCCAGTGGATTGATGGAGAGGGTGTAGATCTTGGGGTTGAGCGCCTTGATACGATCGACCTCGGTGACGCTCGCGAAAAGCGGTACGTGGGTGCAGGGGCGCACCTTGTTTCGCTTGAGAGTCGTGTAGACTTCTTCAACGTCGTTGTCGTGTCCGGTGACGTAAACACCTGTATTGGCCCACTCTTTTAAATCGGTCGGCTCGATTAAATCGGAGGGTTTCACCTGTTCAAATTCGACGGCCGATTTTTCCAAGACCCACAGACAACCTTCGATTCTCAGGGAATGTTCCTCATTTCGGTTCTCGACCGGCAAAACAATCACGGCACGTTTCACACCAGCCTCGACCAGTTTTCGCCCCACTATTGCCCCATGCTTAAAGTTATCCACGCCCACGAGATCCATCCCATCCACTGCGGCGACAGTGCCGAGGACCCACACCGTGGGGATTCCCTTAAGCGCCTCAAGTACTGCA
>CAVURW010000130.1:0-3737 GCA_963743595.1 uncultured Verrucomicrobiae bacterium | reverse complement strand
ACGAATGCCTGGACGGGTCGCAAGGAATCGCTACAAGTCTCACGGGTGCGCCTAATTTTGGCTCATTCAACATCACTACGCAAGAAAACGACCGGGATTATGCTCTGCTGGGTCTCGGACTAAATAGCGTTTTCACAGGCTACACAAACGTCCCGATCGCCATGTTTCTTAATTACGATGTTCAAGTTGGACAAAGCCAGTACATCGAACACTCGATTACGGGCGGAATTCGAGTCTCGTTTTAGCAGTGATAAGGCTAGTTTCGAGCCTGGAAAAGCGGGGAGCGGTCTGCTAACGCTGAGGAATGCGGCTTTCAATAGTGGTGCTTCTTCTTGTGCTCGGTTCAACGACAAGTTGGTCGCAAACTGCCGAAGATCTGGGCAATCAAGGGGATGACGCACTCAAAAAGGGCGATTTCGACGGAGCAATTAAATTGTACACGGACGCGTGGCGCTGGACCCAGGCAACGTGACGGCGCATCCAATAGAATCAGGACGAGCGTTGAAGGCCGCTTCACATCGTTCTATTGGTTACGTATCTGTTGTCACGTCGTCCCACTCTTGACCCATGTACCCAACCAACCAATTCAGAGCGTGGTGACGCTCTTTAACCACACCTGGATCGAGTGCCCCTCTCGCTTCCACACATGCCCAATTGCACCGGAAGGTGAAGTCCACTTCGTCTAAAACCTCCCTCGCCGACCGAAGTTTTGACGCCGCAATGAAATCCTCAGCAGACTTGTGTTTTTGGAGAAGCTGTACTGACAAAGACACGTCACAAATTTGATCGGGGAAAGGGAGATTATCTAAAAAGTTTTGTGCCCACAGCATCACCCAATAACATTCGTAGCGCCAAGCGAACTGGATCCTTTGTTGTTGGTTAGGATTTGGTTCCTTGATGAAGCGAAATTCTACCCCTTCGATCTAACAACCGGAGAAAATTGAAATCCATGCGCTACACTGGATCGGTTACTGAGTCGGCTCAAGACTCAAGACTGTTGTTTCCTGCGAGCCAACGATTGAGCTCTCCGCGTTTACCCTCTTTGTCTGAAAGTTGACTTCAGGAGTGATCCTTTTTTACACCCGCTTTTCAAGTCAAACCTTCCCTCATGGCCGACGAAATAGAAGCGACCTAATTTCCGATTGCTTCGAGCTTCTCGACTTCTTTGCCGGAAAGCTTCTTCCAGATATCCACCGCGTGGTCATTCGTCTCCGTGGCTCCAGCCGTGGTTCGGCCATCGGCTACAGCTTTTTGCAGATCGGCTGTCAGCTTCGCGACGATATCGGGGTGCTCCGCTTCGACGTTCACCTTTTCGCTGATATCGGCGGTCAGGTCATAGAGCTGAATATCCGGTAACTTCTGCGCCTTCGCCGCTGCGTTACTGGGAGCACTCCAGCCGCCAGATCCGCCGCACAATTCCAATTTCCATTGACCTTCTTGAATTCCAAAATTACCGGAAATGGAGTGGTAGATGCAAATCGGATGCAGGGGATCCTTGGCCGTTCCCTTCAGTGCGGGCAAGAAGCTGAAGCTATCCTCGCCTGCTGTTGCGGGGAGCGGCGCACCCTGAATGTCTGCTACTGTGGCCAGTAAATCGCTCAGCTCCACCGTCTGATCGCAGGTGCTTCCCGGCTTCACCACGCCCGGCCAGCGGACCAAGAACGGGATACGGTGGCCGCCTTCCCAAATATCCGATTTCTCGCCTCTGAAAATGTACGATGGATTATGCCCAAACTTCGCCAACTCCATGAAATGGCAACTCGGCGATGCCCCGTTATCGCTGGCGAGCATGACGATTGTATTTTGCGTTAGCCCTTCCTTATCCAGCTCTGCTAAGACCTGTCCGACGGCCCAGTCCGTTTCCATTACGAAGTCTGCGTAATCGGTCATCCCGCTCTTGCCCTTCCACTCGGGCGAGGGCACGATCGGCGTGTGCGGTGAGTTGAGCGGCAGGTAGAGGAAGAAGGGACCGCCCTTATGCGTTTGAATGTAGTCGACCGCTTTTGTGGTCAGCGTAGGTAAAACGTTTACGGCGTCAAAGGTGGCTCCCGCGCGACCTTGCCGGACCCACTTCTTGGTGGCGGAGGGTTGCTCCGTAAAATGATCGTTCTCGATGAAATCAAACGGCGGCATATCCAGTGACGCAGAAATCCCAAAATAATAGTCAAACCCGTGGGTCAGTGGACCGTCGGGAATCGGCTGAGTCCAGCTGCCGGTAGCAGGAAGCGTCATGCCGAGGTGCCATTTACCGATAATCCCCGTCTGGTATCCGTCAGCTTTCAGCAGCGAGGCGACCGTAACCTGGTTCGGCTTAATGAGGGGCTTGGACTCTCCGGATAGCACCCCCGATTGAAGAGTGGTCCGCCAACTGTAGCGACCCGTGAGGATGCCGTAGCGCGAGGGGCTGCACACCGCAGAACAACTGTGCGCATCTGTGAACGCCATGCCCTCTTTAATGAGGCGATCCATGTTCGGCGTTTTGATTTTACCATTGGCATTGAGGCCATTCACATCGCCGTAGCCGAGGTCGTCCGCAAGGATGTAAACGATGTTCGGCTTAGCAAGGACATCAGCCGCATTTGCTCCTGAAACGGTTATAACGCAGAAGGTTATCGTCGCGAAAATAGCTTTGAGAGGAGTCATTGCCGCGGTCATTTTGCTATTATTCACCCACAAGCAGCAGGTCTTGTCAATTTATTGATTGCCTCCCGCCATAAACTTCATCCTGGCGCCGTCCGTTTCTCTCCCTCCTGTAATCACCTCTCGGCAAATGTGGAGATGCCCGCGTGGTCTACCCATTAGCGGGATTCACGGATCCACGTCCTTGAGATCAATGATTTCACATGTGGGCGGTCCGGCGTTGCCTCCTATCACGAGCACGTGGTTCTTCAGCATGACCGTATGGTGCCAGACTCGTGGGACTTTGAGCGGGTTTGCGGTTATGAAGCTATTTGTTTTCGGATCGAAAAATCGGCAACTCCTCGATACATGAAGGGGGAATCCGCCCGCAAACCACAGAGGGAAATTCAATTGCTTCAGCTCATCTTGTATCTGGTTTTGTGGATAACCGCCCGAGATGAAGACCTTACCGGAAGGAAGCAAAATGGCACTTTGGCCAATTGCGCATGCGGGGTCGTACAGCATCGAAAGTCCGATGTGGTCCGAGATGCATTCGCTGGTCCCCCAAGAAAAAGTCTTACCGTTGGGAAGTGTCAACCAAGATATCCGTTTCACCCCATGAAGAAACGCGACTTCATCGATTTTCTGGATATCGGATACATCAAGCGACAGCTTCGTCCATTGATCCGTTCCTTCGTCGTACTCCTGAACAAAATATGAGCCAAAGCCACTCACCTTTACGGCGATATTCCCGTCTGGCAACCGATAAACTGCCGTCAAACTGGATGGCTCAGGCGTAGCAAAAGGACCGGTTATCCGCCACTTCGTAGATGGAAAGAGATAGTCAGCAGCGGCAGCCCCCAAGATGATCAAAACCAACGCCAACCCCAGAAGTCGAAAGCGCGAATGGATCATGGGTCCCCGAAACATCTCGCGATTACGCCCCGGTTCGCTGAGCCAAATTGCGTTCGGCTTCAATAAACTCGCCGAAATTACAGTGGAAAATGCATCGGCAATGATTGTGATGATGCAGCTTGGCGCAATGCACTTTGCAGTCAGCTTTTACGTAGAGTTCCGCTGCTAAAAGCATGGCTGGAATTGGTGCCAGGAAATAGATC
>CAVURW010000129.1:0-3688 GCA_963743595.1 uncultured Verrucomicrobiae bacterium | reverse complement strand
GCATGAGGTCGAAACGCGATCCACCTCATGATCAAAATAAGCTTGGTAGGCCTTGGCGGCGTCATCGTCTTTTCCGCTCTGTTGCTCGAGACGGGCGAGTCGGTACTGGTAATAGGTGTCAATGGTCGCGGCCTTCTGGATAATGCTAAGGGCCCGATCTGTCGGAATGTTGGGCGAAGACGTTACCCAATATACTGCGGGCAAGTAATAATCGTAGAATGGGCTCAACTTCGGATCCAATTGCTCAAACGGCGTCTTGTTATTAAACTGCATCCCGATGACACCGAAACTCGTGGGCGCAACCTTCTCCATCTGCCTCCGCATATCGGCCGATCTTCCAAAGAGGTAGTAGCGGTCAACTCCTTCAAATGCCGTTCCGGGAAGGACAGCGGGGCTAAACCACGGACGGACCTCTGCCTTGTCTGGTCCTTGAATGAGCCAATAGGGAGCGAGCTCTGGATGCTGCTTAAATGCAGCTGCAACGGCTGCGGCATCGGGTCGCTGGTGCCGATTCTTCACGATTTGATAATTGAGGTACGGAAAGAGATTAAGAATTGAAAAATGACTCTGAATTTGATCTTCCACTTTTTCCGCCTCATCCGGCACACCCCACTTGTCCCGGACGAAATCGGTGAGACTTAAGGCGGCATGAAAAAGGTGTCTTTGAAAATATTGAGCCCAAACACCCATGGGAATGACCTCCAGATGCCCATTCGTTAGCGAATGCTCCGGCAGATCGTTGAACACCGTAAGATCAGAATTCGTTGCACTAAAGGCGAACTTAGAGGGAAATGCCTCCGCCATGTTTTGAAATTCAAGACCAATGGCAGGTTTCGCAAAGAGGTGGCCCTCCTCCACAGTGTACTGTGTTTGAAGGACAATTCGAACCGAATCAATCCGTTCTGTGATTTTTGATTTTGCCATCCAGGCCACCGCGTTTGATGTCCCGACCGCCTCGGAAAACGCGCGCAGATACTCGATCTGCTCCAGCGGTGTGGCGTTATCCGGGTCCTGTAACTTGGTCCAGTTCCGTGTATTTCTCATCCGCGAGGCCGAAATCCACGAGAGCAGCTCCGGAGATCCCGCTGCATTCGCGGCAAGCGCAGTGAGTTCATTTTCGCAATCGACCTTATTGTCCGAAATGAGACCCACCAAGACGTTGGCGACCTGACCTTCCACTCCAAGACTCCCGTCTTTACTGAGAAATCGCGCGATGGCAAGATGCGCCGTCGCTCGATTGCAGACGTCGCGGGGATCCCAGAAATAGCCGGAGTTCTCCTTCATGGCCAGTGCCCCGAGAATCAAAGCAGCCTGTTCATGGGCGTGGATGTTTTGCGGTTTGTCCGAGAGCCATGTGGAAACGGCGTCGGCCTCTTTCTTAATCGCGGCGTCTGAGAACTCGAGAAGGTTTTTCAGCACGCTGCCTTGCGTATCCATCAGCGGTTGCGGGGTTAGTTTGAGCGCGTCTGCACTGGCTTTTGCAAAAGGTAAATAGGCTGCGGAATCCCAAATGGAACCGGTAATTTGCAGCGTCACTGTCACTTTGATTGGGCCTTTGGTGAGAGTAACCGCGTAATCTGTATTGTTGCTCGAGGGGACAATCAAAATATCGCCGTTGGACACTTCTTGACCCTTTTTGTCTGCGGCAAAGGAGAGCATTTCATAGATCTCGCGGCAGGTGGAGACGATTACCCAATCGGTTTCTGTGCCGACACTTGCAGCCGGAGCTGCAGCCGAAGATGGATTTAGATCAGTCCATGCACCATCGACCGGGACGAGAAATAGACCGAGAAGAACTATCGACAATAGAGCGATGACTTTCACGAACTTGGCTTAGCCGAGCCGTAGAAGGGAGTCGATGGAAATTAAAATTGACGGCTTTACAACGCCCCCGGCAGCCGAGCGATAAATCCGTTGGTGGAGCACTTTGTGATTGTTCTGCTGGGCGGCTTGCCCTGAGACTTTCCGGATGCGTCGGCTCCTCTTGATGTTTGCTTGCTTTCTCGGGACGCTGGCCGAGGGCAAGGAACCACAAGCCGCGCCTTTCTATGCGAGCGTTGTAGAGTGGAATTATCCCCAGCTGCCGAAGCTGATCGGCTGGCGGGAGAGCGATACGCTTATCGCTACTGTGTTATCGGAAAATTACCGCGCGACTCGGCTCTCTGGCGAGTGCAATGCCGCAGGGTTTTCCGGCTGGCTGGAATCAATTCATGCAGCGCAATCGACTCATCCTACGTTCACGCTGATCTATTTGGCCGCACATCAAAGCCCCAGCGGTCAATGGGTCTTTACGGACGGAACGTTTCTCGATTGGGACCAGTTGCTCCCCTCACCCCAGCACCTTCAACATCCCACAATCGTGATGCTCGATTGCTGCTACGCCTGCTCTGCCGATTTGCATCCGAATTTCCGGTCAAACCTCGCTCCAGACCTGGTGATTTACGCCTCCACCGCCACTGAGGTAACGCCGGACCTTTATGTGTACCACCGCACGCCCGTCGATTGGACGCGGCGCTGTCCTCTGGCGCTGGCTTGGTTACACCAACATCACTTCGGTGGCTCGGATGAGCGGCTCTCCTATCTGGGGCTGCTGTGGCTGGAAGCCTTTCTCCGGCAACCACACCCGCCGCAAAATCTAGCCGACTGGCAGGTGCTGGCGTCGACTCTGACGACCCTATCCGCAACGATCTCGAAAGATGCCGTGCTGCATTCGACCTCGACCATTCAGAGTCGCTGATTCGGTTGTGAGCGGGTTTATCCCGTATCGCGGTCTCGCTAACGCCAAAGCCCACCGCTGCAGCTTGATATTTGAAAGGTCCCCATGTCTTTGGCCCCGAATGGGGTCGAAATAATTAAGCTCAGCTCAAGGAGCGTAGCGACGCAGGGCTGGGTAAAATTGAGTAGCGAGAGCGGCCTGTAAGGACATGCCATGAGCTTTTCGAACACCGTTGAGATTATTACGCCCCTACAGGGCTGTCACCTATTTTGAGTAACCCTGGGTTGCGCGCGGGCTTTGCCCTTCGCTTACCCAGGCCTTAATTATTACGGCCTCCTTCGGGGTCAAAGGCATCTCATCCTGCCAAGGCTCCTAACGCTTTTTCCCAGCAGGGTTTCATCCTGCATGTGCGACAATATCATGGGAAAACGCTCTAGCCGCTTAAGACCATCGGAAACGAACTAAAAAACTGCCCGCTAAAGATGAGGAGCCGCCGGTTTCAATGGCGGGTCGGAACTCAGAACGCCAGCAACTTTGAGATGTCGCTGGTAGATATGGTCGGCAGTCGTGGCGACGAGAATGGAGCGGTCTTGTGCCGAGAACTGTAGAAGGACGATGGGCTCGTGATCGGGCGTGGGAATGATGCAGTTCACGCGACCTGCTTGATCGCACACTTGAACGCCCATGCGCGTGCCAGCATAGAGCCGACCGTTTTGGTCCACACAAAGGGCAGTCGCTCCGGCGTCGTCCGCCGTATCCGGCATATGCAGGTGATCGTATTGCTGCTTGAGCGCGAGCGTGCCATCGGTCTGGACCTGAAAGCTGTAAACCCAATGCGATCGGTTGTCCGTGAGGTAGAGGAGAGATCGGTCCGGCGAGAGTGTGACCCCGCCTGGAAAATCGATGCCCGTATCGAGCGGGCTTTTCGTCGAGTCGGTTTTGAGCAGGAACAGCTTATCTTTACCGTCCGTG
>CAVURW010000128.1:0-3406 GCA_963743595.1 uncultured Verrucomicrobiae bacterium | reverse complement strand
TCGACGAAATAAAGATTCTAACAGAGCGAATTAACGATATTATTCTCATCGATGACGCTCGTCTGTTTCTCGCAGCGCCCCCTTCCCCCCATAACCCTGAGCACTGGCCCACAATTAGTGAAGTGGTGAATGTGATCATGAGAGGCCGAGATGATCGATTTATTCAGATATTCGATGACGTTATCTTTGTCGTGCCCAATAATGAACCAATGAGGGATCGGCTTATTCAAGAAGCCCAACAGTATCAAGCACGCTCTGCAGCTCTCTGGCCCAAGGTGAAAATGAAGCTTTCCATGATGATGTTACCTAAGTAGGCGAGTGGCGCGCGAGTGCCGAACGGGCTCCGCACTCACGTTACGAATCTCCTTACGGCGTCGCGGTCGTCACCACCAACACAGAATCGAGCGGATCGGGAGCCGCGTCGGGTAGCGTGACGGTCAAGCCCTTGTCGTTCTGCTCGAACTTCAACGCCTTTTTGCTGGAATCGGCCAGCATGTAGGCTCCGGTCACTTTTTCTTTGATCACCGGGGCTTGGAATGTTGCGCCTGGCCATTTCAGCAGGTGGAAATAGAGCTTTCCGGGCTGAGTCGTGCAGCGCCAATCCCAGGCAGCAATAAACTTGGGCTTTGCAGCGCCATCTGCCTTGGCGAACTCGCCGCATTCAGCGCCGAACGGAGTGGAACCGCACCCGTAGATCGATTCACCATTCACATCCAGCCACTTCCCGATTTCCAGCAAGCGGTCTTGCTCCTGCTGGGGAATCACGCCGGTGGCATCAGGTCCCACGTTGAGCAGGAAATTGCCGCCTTTACTCGCGATATCCACCAGGTTCTTCAACAAGGTCTCGGTCGACTTGAAATTCAAGTCATCAGTCTTGTAGCCCCAGGTGTTATTAATCGTCATGCAAGTTTCCCAATCTTCGCCGGGGTAGCCTTGCGGCGGAATCTTCTGCTCGGGAGTCTCCGTATCGCCCTTGTAACCGCCACCCAGGCGATTGTTCCAAATCAGTTCCGGACGTGTATTGAGTTCCTTGACGATATCCGCAGCCAATTCAGGCGACATGTTGACGGGAGTATCGAACCAGAGCACTGCCGGGTAGGGCTTGTAGTTGTTCAGCAACTCGTGGATTTGGGGAATAGCCTTTTTATGGATATAATCAGCAAAATCGCCGTCCTGGGCCTTGTCCCAATGACCTCCGATAGCGCCACCGCCCACTGCCGTCCAGTCTTGCGCTTGGGAGTAGTAAAAGCCGAACTTCATGTCCTGCTTGTCGCACGCCGCAGCCAGTTCCTTCAGCGGATCGCGCTTGAAGGGCGTCGCGTCATAGATATTGAAAGGGATCACTTCAGAGTGGTACATCGCAAAGCCGTCGTGATGCTTTGAGGTGATGACCATGTACTTCATGCCTGCCTTTTTCGCTAGGGCCACCCAATCGTCGGCGTTGAACTTGGTGGGGTTAAACGTCTTCGTCAGCGCCTGGTAATCGGTCACGGGAATCTTCGCGTTATGCATAATCCATTCGCCGATTCCGCCTACCGGCTTATCGTTCCACTTACCGGCCGGCTCCGCGTAAAGTCCCCAGTGGATGAACATGCCGAATCGCGCCTTGCGCCACCAACCCATGCGCGCGTCGCGTTGATCCTTTGTCTCCGTGTCCTGCACGGCAGCGACCGGGTGATTCGTTTTGGGTGGATCGGCCAGGAGGAGTTGAAGAGGGGAGAGCACCGCAGTGCCGACGACGACGGAAGTGAAAAGAGAGCGCATGTTTTATGATTGGGTTACGTTGTTTAAACTCGTTCGTTTCGTGAAAGTTTCGAAGAAACGAAAATATTCTTAGCCCGGCCTTCTCTACTGGAGCTGAAAATGGGGTCTCTGGAGACGGACACGGTTAAATCGACTAGGGCCGGAGCGAACTATGGCACTGATTTTATACAGGATTAAAAACCATTCGCTGCCAACAACCGACCATCCCGATAACCAGTGGCAATCCAGAACCAGCCTCAGCCTTGTTAGGTTCAATTACTTGGACACGCCACCTAATAGCCGACGATAGTCTGCGGGTGTCTGGCCCTCGCGTATTTTTGTCAAAAGCGATTCAAATTCCACATAGCGTCTCGGATGGATCCCCAGGCTTGCGCCCCACTCCATTAGGTCTATCTCTCGGGAGCTGCCGAGTTCGCGGATGTAGTGAGGAATGGTCGCGAGAAACAATTGGCGAGAAAAGTTACTCGCAGTGATAGTTTTGGTAACAAGGTCTACCACATCTTCGGCAATCCGTTCGTCGGGAACTCGTAATTCCGGGGGACATAAAGAACGGGCGGTCGGATCAAGTTCGTTTAACGCCAGAAAGCGGTAGGCCGTGGCGATGCTGGCACGCTTGTTCCCGTCTTGGAACGGGTGATTCATGGCGATATGGAAGCAATAGCTGGTCGCGACATCAAATAAATCCGCCTCGTCATCATACAGCCAAACGTTTTGCGGAGCCGCCAAGGCAGACTCTAAAAGCCGACGATCGAGCAGTCGATGCTTTCCATCGGTGAACTGCAGCGCGTTTACACCCAGAACGATGTCTGTATCGATAAAAAGAGGATCGACTTCCTTCGTCATAGGAAGGTGCTATTTATCTGCAAGAATTTTGTAGACCCCGGTGAATTCTTTATCAATTTTCGCGCCAACCCTTTCAACTTGTTCCTTCGTGGCAAAACGAATCTGTCGCTTCTCAGCACTTGGCTTGAAGTTAGCTGAGATCTTCTTTTGCTCTGTCTGAGGTTGGTCGCTCATTGCTGTCTTCGGACGATAACATTCAGCGCACCCATCTTCAAGGCGTCGTTATTTCGCCACGATCACCCGAGAGATTGGACAATCAGTTCCGTCTGAGTAGTGATTCTTTAGCCCGGTCATCCGGAGTTTAACCTCGTAAGCGCCCGTGGGCAGAATCAAATCGGCGGCGTCTGTGTAGATATCCACGGTCGTTTCCTAGCGAAAGTCGGGTTAGGCCCAAGGGGCCGGCAATGACTTAGCCCAGCCCAGGTGAAGGAGCGAAGCGACGCACGCCTGGGGATTGTCATGACAGCGACTGCAGGCTGTAGGCCTGCGACAAGAGACTGACGGTTGACTCGTCGTGAACGTTTGACCCGGAACTCCTTAACCGAAACATGTTCCATATCAAACATTTTGACGCGAGTGTACAACCCGCCGCGAAGGCTACAAATCTTCCGGACGAATCATTTCGCATTCAGAGCTCGGTAATTGATCCACCATTCCGCCGATCACCATGATCCGGCCGTCCTTCAGCTGGATAAGAAAGGCTTCGTCTCGAGCCAGACGCATGGGAGTTGCCGTAGAATATTTATTTAGTGTGGCGTCAAACGTAAAGCAGGTATTCCGTTCCGGATAGTGCTCCGGG
>CAVURW010000127.1:0-5586 GCA_963743595.1 uncultured Verrucomicrobiae bacterium | reverse complement strand
GCGCCCGACGGCGAAGTCCTCCCGTGCCAGAGCTGGGTCCATCAGAAGAAGACGCTCGGCAACATCCTGACCAGGCCCTGGGAGGCGATCTGGGCCGATCCACTCTGCAAGCGTGTCCGCGCCACGGCCTCCCTCAGGAACGCCTGTCCGCTCGGCGAGGAGGTGGCGTCGTGAGAGCCGCGCGCTGGATGCTGGTCCCGGCTGCTGCGGTTCTGTTTGGCGGCTTGCTCGCGCCCGCGGCTGCGAGGGCGGACACGCAGCCGGACGTCCTGGATTCCTACACGATCACGGTCACTCCGCAATCCGACGGCATGCTGGTCATGGACTACACCCTGACCGGCTACCACGTGATGAGCGATTGGCCGTCGGACGTGCCGTACCTGCAGGTCGGCGTGCCCAACGGGAACTTCACGATCACGGACTGGGACTCGAGCGGCGGCGGAGATGTCTCAAAGGTCGAACCCGTGAACGGCAACGGCTCATTCGTGCAGTTCGATTTCGGCACCCTGCCTATTTGCCGCTGCAGCCAGTCGATGCGAGTCATCCTGCGGCTGTGGTCAATATAACGCCAGAAGCTCCGGCATCACCTCCGAAACCGATCTTTGACGTGCGCACGTATGGCGCGAAGGGAGATGGAGTGGCCTTCGATACCGAGGCGATTCAAAAAGCGATAGACGCCTGTACCGGATCGGGCGGCAGTGTCCTATTCAGTGGCGGTAATTTCCTCACCGCCCCGCTTGTTTTAAAAGAGAAAATGACACTCTACATCGCCGCAGACTCCGTCCTTCTGGGTAGCACGCGACCAGCGGATTATCCGGAGAAGATGCCAGCCCAGACTGCTTCTTTGGCTAATCGGAGGAGCCTACTCTTCGCGGATAATGCCAACGAACTAAACTTAGATGGCGGCGGTGTGATTGATGGACAAGGTCAGCTCTTGCCCATGACGGGAAAGGAACCCTTGCGACCTTCATTGATTCGCATTTTTAGCAGCCAGCACGTTTCGGTGCGGCATTTGACCCTGAAAAATCCCCGCATGTGGACGCAAGTCTATTCTGAGTGTGACGGCTTAATCTTGGATCATTTGACCGTCCGATCTCCGGCGGGATATGTGCCGAACTTGGATGGTGCGGATATTTGTGAGTCGTCGAATGTGAGCGTGACCAATTGCGATGTGGAGGCGGAGGACGATGGCATTTGTTTGAAATCGAGCGGAACTTTGGGGCTTCACCACATTCGGATCGAGAACGACCGGATCACCGATTACGATGCCAACGCCATCAAAATTGGCACGGCTTCTCGTGGACCGATTTCAGATCTTTCGATCAAAAACATTGAGGTCGTGAAAGCCAAGTTGGGCGGCATTTGTCTGGAATCTGTAGACGGAGCGGCTGTCGACGGGGTACTTGTCCGCGGAATCGAAATCCATCATGTGACTCAGCCGATCTTCCTTCGTTTAGGAGCGCGTAAGGGTGGACCGCCGGAATTGGCTCATCCACTCCCCGGCGACGCCGTAGCAGGGAAATTACAGAACATCGTGATTGAACAGATTCGGGCGACCGATATCAACGGCGGGGCGACAGCGGGTGACCCGATTTCGGGAATTCCGGGTGCGAAGATCGTCAACGTTCTCATTCAAGATGTGTATCTGGAGTTGCCCGGAGGTGTGAACGTGCTTCCTCCACAACCGACGGAGCAAGAGGGCGGCTATCCCCAATCTTCCATGTTTAAGATCATGCCCGGCTGGGCTTTCTTTGTCCGGCACGCGGAGGGAGTTGAGTTCAAGGATATCGTGGTGAAGGCGCTCCATACGGATAGCCGCCCTGCAATATCGACAACGGACGCAGAGGTTAAACAGGAAAACGTGAAGGGCCCGTAACTCCACCCTGTTTGATTTCAAACAAACTCTACTTCTTCACCACGACTACATTGGTTGCGAGATCGTGGAGCGTTTGGCTTTTCTCCGTAAAGAAAGCCACGATGAACCCGGTCCAGCAGACCAGTTGACTGACAAAAAGTCGGATGAACATTCGACCGATTGCCTGCATGAAGGAAACGCGTTGGCCGTCTACAGTCTGCAGCCGAATTCGCATCACTTGTTTGCCGAATGTGGCTCCAGAAGCGGAGCTCTCCATGAACGCGTGATAGAGAAAAAGAATCAGCATCGCGAGGATGAAATAGACTCCTAATCCAATAAAAATTTCGATGTAGATGGGCGTTACAATCGCGGTATCTTCAGGCGAAAGCGTGTCGTTGTTGCCAGCATCTTGAACCCGCTGAAAGACTTCATGGTGAGACATCACGCCCAAGATTCCCGGGGCAAGGCAAATCATGGCGACGATTGAGAGAACCGCGCTTGTGATGAGGTAATCGATAATGAGTGCAACAAATCGCTCGAGCGGAGTTGCGTAGACCACCATCGGAGGGGAAGCCATGTTGGAAAAACCAAAAGGGTTCGATTGCGCGGGGCTGGAATTGGCCGGGCTTTGGGCTGTGGAAAAGGTGCGGACCTCATTGAAAGTGCTCGTTGGCTGTGAGGGAGCTTGGGGTGCAGGAGGAACCGAGGCTGGCGGCGGTGCCGTTTTCTCTAAAACTTGGGATAACGGTATCCAAGAATCGAAGCCGGGTGCATGCGCCAGTTGTGAGTCGGAGATTTGGCCTGCCTGGATTTGCGCCAAGACTTCGTCACGTGTAAACGGCCCCACGGGGACATTTGATGAATTGAGGATGGTGATGTTTTTTTCCATAGCTAGCGGATCGGTTTGGTTTCGATGACTACAGTTCCGGCGACAAAGTCGTGGAGGGCTTTATTTTGTTCAGTGAAGGCACAGATGAGGAATCCTAGGCAGCAGGTGCAGCTGGAGACGAGCTTTGTTACGTTTCGAACTAAGGCAGCGCCATAGCCGATCGGCACGCCTGACTCCGAAGTGACCTTAAGGCCGAAGATCTGCTTACCGATTGTCGCCTGTGCCGGGCCGCCCTCTTGCAGGGTGAAGTAGACGACAAACGTGATCATTTCGAAAAGCGCTGGCCCCACAGAGAAGGCACTGAGAAGGCTAAAGAACCAATTCACCAAGTGGATGATGCTAAAGAAAATGGCCAAGATGAGGGCATCCGCCGTTGCTGCCGTAGCACGATGAAAGAACGGGGCAAACGCCATCGCGTTATTCATGGGGCTCGGATACGAAGCGAGCGGGTTGTAATTCGAGCCAGGAATCGTCCGAACGGGCACCGGATTATGGGCCGGAGTATTGATCTGGGTAGTGCTTGCGGCAGGTTGAGGCGAACTTTGTTGGGGATTGGTGACCCGGCTTAATGAGGGTTGCGCGGGGAATTGTTGCGCGGGAAATGTGGTTGGATTTGGGTTGCCAGGACCGGCTTGTCCAGGGTAGGTGCGGAGGCCGGGCGTCTGGGGTGTCTGCGCAGGGGCCGGGTTGGGGAGAGCGGGAAGGCTGAGTTCGAAGTCGCGCTTGGCGATGTAGCTTAGTACCTCGCTCAAGGGAATCCACGTCTGAAGGCCTTCAGCGTGGGCGAGCTGCGACGAATAGAGTTCGCCACTGGCCAGCCGCTGCCGAATTTCCTCTACGGTAAATGGCCCAATCGGTTGGTGGTGATTATTGAGGACTGTGATCTCACTCTTCACGGGGGCAGACGCTATCACGTTGTCCTTGCTTCGGCTAGCATGACGACACGGCTAAGACCACTTTGAGTTCAGGAAAAGTTCTTTGCGAGGTCAAGCATGGGCCGCAGGTTCCTTGTGGCGATGAAGCGTTGCACGTCGCGTAGAAGCATCTCGGTTTGAAAGGTCTCGTTCAAGATTTGGGTAATGGTTCCGGCGGTAAAACCCATTTTAACCAGGTGACGAATCGAGTCGATATGCGCCCCGAGATCCGTTTGTTCCGGCTGACGGGTCACGGGCGCAACTTCAGCAATCAGAGGTTCCCGGTACGTTTCCACGCGAAACTTGCCGCTCGTTTTCGCGACGTGGCACGCCTCATCCGCTCTCCCCAACAAAATTTCCGCTTCCACGGAATCGCTCAATTCCACAATTCCTATGGCTGGGCTAATCTCTTCCGGCTGCGTTAACTCTCCGATACTAACGCGAATTCTTTCGGCGATTTCGACACCCTGATAAACGGAAACGTCACAGAGAAAGATCAGGAATTCGCAGCCTGTCCGTAGAATAATATCGTGAGTGCGAACGGACTGTTTCATCATATTGGCGACATTGACGAGTAATTTATCGCGATCAAATGTATCAACATTATCGTCAGTATCCAGATCCACCTCAATGAGAACGCAGTGGAGTCCCGTTTTAATTTTCTGGAACACTTCCTCAAATGCAGTTTGTACGTAATTTCCGTTATAAAGTGAGGTTAGGGGATCGCGCACAGCCAGTGATTTCGGGCGCTCCATCTCACAGAACCGATCGGTAATATCCACCCCAAAGCAAACAATGGTAGCCGCCTCAGAGCCGATGGAAGCTGTCCATAAAATGAAGTACTCTTCATTCTTCGAATTGCGCACAAGTGTTCTAAAGACAACGGATTGTGAAGTTTCCCGTAATTTTTCCAACTCAGCCTCCACATCCGGCCAATATTCCGGAAGGCAGAAACTTTGGGGAAATTGTGAGCGCGTAAAGAGTTCGCCAAAGTAGAGGCTGCACGAGTGATTGAGCGTCATGACATGCTGCGTGTAATCCAACACCATCACGAGCGAACTCGAGGCCTCAATCAATCGTTCCCGGTGCGCACGATCGAAAATAAATGTCTTCTCGTGCTCAATCTCCCGTTCTAACTCTGCGATCTTCCTCTCCGCAATCACCAGACGGGAAGATAACCGCTCAGGACTATAGGGCTTCGGGATGAAATCATCTGCTGTAGCGAGAATATTAGAGAGCGTGAACTCTCCATCTGTAACGACCATAGAGGTGCCCACGATTAGATAGATTTGATCGCCATCCTGAACCTCGTCCCGAATGTATTGACCCAATTCTAATCCATTGATTCCCGGCAGGCCCAGGTCGAGAAAGACCAGAGGAAACGGAGTCTCGTGAAGGAGAGGAATCGCTTCCTCTGCACTTGCCACGGCAAACACCTCGTGGCCACGAGTCTTCAGACTCTTCGATAAGATGTGTCGGCTAATTGGTTCGTCTTCAATTACAAGTACTTTCATGAGTAAACAATTAACGGCGTTATAATTAATGGTGGGTTCGGAAAGGTCTGAAATATCAAGGCTGGAGTTTAGGTGGAATTGAGTGGATTGACCAGAAATAAATTATTGAAGGCAGTTGTGTACTCAAATATATTTATTTATAGACGGGATCGTTTAATGCCATTTATTATGAATGATGAGATATTCGATTGGTTGCGATTAATGACGCCTTAGCTTATCGTTTACGATCGAAGTGATCTATTACTGTCCAAGCCAAGCTCGCTTTCCAGAAGCTACCTGTGCTAACTCACACTCATGAAGTCGTTCAGCCCGCTCTTGGCTGTGGATCTGGAGCACATCGTCGCTCACTGCCGGGACCTGGAGAGTGAATTGCGGGGGCAACGCCTGTTTCTCACCGGCGGCACGGGTTACTTC
>CAVURW010000126.1:0-7017 GCA_963743595.1 uncultured Verrucomicrobiae bacterium | reverse complement strand
AAGTCGGACCCACCGCCCATCTCCAAATAAGTTCCCTCTTCCTCCAGCAACTCCGTCGCCATAGCAAACATGCGGTCACGCTGCTCCTCACTGAATTCCTTTAGGATCTCCTGAACGGAGTGCACAATTTCCCCACGAGCCGACTCACCGGGCGCGACTGCTCCAGCTAAAGAATTCCCTTGGACCATCTCGCCCACAATCGCCTTATATCGAAGTCAGGTCGATGAAAAATTCAGAGGAGAGGGCAGCTAAATGAAACAAAGGTTGCTGCACTCGTCATTTTAGCAGTCACCACGCTAGTTATCCCGACGCTCAAGCTTCGGCAAACCGACCTTGCTCTCGCCCTCTTCCGCCTCTACCAACAAGGCGCGCGCCTGGCTCTCCAGACTTTGGATATCCGACGGCTCGGGATCGGCAGCCGTCTCTTCGCTCAAGGTTTCGACGGCCCCTTCGACTTGCTCAGGTTGCGCGACGACACGATGCGTGTGCTCGATCATGTGCCGCATCGCGTTCAGATTTTCAGTCGCCATACCGCCGGTGGCATAACCACGCAGAGGTTGACCCAGTCGCTGGCTCCAGTTCGAGTCGGTGGCGGTGCCGGGCGAATTAAAACGGATGTTGAGATCCAGCACATCGCAGATATTGAAAATCACCCAGCAAGCGGGGCTGGCCAAAACCGTTTTGAGCATCATGTGGTGCAGCTCCACGGTGAAATCGCGCGGCGGATGGTTTTCGTCACGACCGAGGAAGCGCATGAGTCGTTGCAATTCCAGCCAAGGCTCGTGCCCGTTCGGTCCGTGCCAACGTTTGGTAAGATCTTCGTACCAGAGGCGCAGAGTGGAGTGATCATGGGTGCCCCACGTGGCAACAGTCGCTTCCGAATATTTAGTGGCAGCCACGTACTCCTGGCTCTTTTCATCACGCATGAAGTGGGGAATCGTGAATCCCGGGATGCCTAAATCACTCAGCGTCTTCAGCACGTAAGGAGGGGTCACGCCCAGGTCTTCCGCGATGATTTGAGTGGCCCCAGCGGCCTCCATGAGCATCTCCAGTAAGGTCTTTCCAGACACGGCATTCTTCTCGGCGTTCTCTTCAGGTTGATCCGGGAGCGGCAGGAACTGAGCTTCCCGTCCATTGCATTTCAGTTTGGCCTGTTCCTTGGTCAAATCGACGAACGAGGCGTTCTGCTGAGGTAACCACGGGAAGGACCAAATGCGAAATAGCCCCAAGACGTGATCGATTCGGAAGGCGTTAAAAATCGATCCGGTAGCTTGAACGCGGATTTTCCACCAGAGATAGTCTTGTTCCTTGTGAGCGTCCCAATTGTAGAGAGGAATGCCCCAGTTTTGCCCCCATTGCCGAAGGAACTTGTCACCAGGGAAAAACGGCTCCGGCGGCGCGCCACCAGACCACTCCAAATCGAACAAGCCTCGTTCCGCCCACACATCCACGCTGTACCGACTCACGCCAAACGGGATGTCACCGATCAACTTCACGCCGTGATCATCCGCATAGGAACGGACGCCCGCCCACTGCCGCCAGCAGAGCCATTGGGCAAAAATGTAGAAGCGCTGGTAGCGGACGAAATCGCCGTCAGGATCTTGGGTGGCGAGCCATTCCAGCGCGGAGTCGAACGATTGGTGCTCCGGGCTCCACGTATGCCAAAGCGCGTTGCCATCGTACTCATTCAGAAGCGTCCGAAAGAGCGAGTAACTGCGCAGCCAGATCGCATGTTCCTCACAGAACTGCTGGTAATCGGCCACGATGTCTTCCGTGATTTCCGGTTCACCGGCTTCAAAGTTCACGAAAGCCTGGACCAAGATCTGCATCTTGAGCTGCTTGACCTTGCGATAATTCACGGAGCCGGTACGCAGCTTCTCCACAACTTCAGGCGTGGCGTATTCGTCCAGGATTTCCTGGGTGAGCCCGGGGATTTCGTCGGGTCCGATCGTCAGGTAAACGGGGTCCAGCGCCACCGAGCTGATGGCATTGTAGGGGCTGTGGTCATCGCCGGTTTCGTTGATCGGCAAGACCTGCAATAAACTCATCTTATACTCGGCGCAAAATTCGATCGCGTCCAGCATGGCTGCCGTATCACCGATGCCCATATCTCCCTCTCTCCGGAGAGCAAAGACTGGCACCAACACCCCAGCGGCACGTGTATAAGAACTCATTGCAGGGAACTTAAAGAAGAATGCTCTCTCTGGCAAGTCCCTCATTGACAAACCGTTTCCTCAGTTTTGAAGTTTTTGGCAGGTCGGGTGCAAGCCATTCCCGTAAGTGGAATTGGCGTTTATTCGAAACTAAGCTTCTCGCGCCGCTCTAAAAACTCGGCGGGAATGCCGTCCATGCCGACGTGAAGCGCCACGATTCCACCGACCATGGCGCAGGTGGTGTCGGTATCACCGCCACCAGCGAGGGTATCCACAATGGCTTGAGTAAAATCGTTCAATTTCCGACATGCGCTCCAGATGACGTAAGGAACGGTATCCGGGCAGGTGACCAACGATCCGTTCCCGAGCTGTCTTCCCGCCTCCTCGGGATCGAGAGCTGTGTCAAGAACAGCAGCCACTTTGATCCCCTGTAACGTCTTGCTGTCCGGCAGGCTAACGAGCGCCTCAAAAATCGCTTTCCTCGCGAGTTCCACCGGCGAATTTCGTTGCTGCCACGCTACGGCAGCCGCCACAGCCACGGCAACCGCACCGGCAATTCCCTCCGGATGTCGATGCGTGACTTCAGCCGATTTCTTGGCCTCCCACGCAATCGAGACCGGGTGCGAGTTCGCGAAGTAACCTCCCAGCGGTGCCACCCTCATGGCCGAGCCGTTCCCGTAAGAGCCGCCTTTAAATGTCATCGCGCTCGCTTGTTCCCAGGAAACACCGCCCTGACCGACCCACTCGCAAAAGGCGCGCGTGCCCCGCCCAGAACCACGATCGGGATCATGCATGTATCGTGACGCAAATCGATGGGCCAACGAGTATTGATCGATCTGACCGTGTTTCGTCAAAACTTCAGCAATCGCAAGCGCCATTTCCGTGTCGTCGGTGTAGCGCCAAAGTGACGGAGGAGGTATCGGACGCAGTTTTAGAAACTCACCAGCGGCACGGGGCGAGCCGAAAAACATTTCGCCTAGAGCGTCTCCCAGCGAGAACCCTTCTAAAGAAAGCCGCATCCGCTGGAGCGCTTCCTGGCGTGAAGAATCGGCGTTCATTCGAAATTAAGCTTCTCCCGCCGCTCTAAAAACTCGGCGGGAATGCCGTCCATGCCGACGTAAAGCGCCACGATTCCGCCGACCATGGCGCAGGTGGTATCGCGGTCACCGCCGGCAGCTACTGTATCGTGAAGCGCTTGGCGATAATCCTTAAAACCGCGGCACGCCGACCACAGTACGAATGGAACGGTGTCTGGACACGTCACAAGCGAGCCATTGCCCAAAATGTTCGCGGCGCGTTCGGGTAACGTTTCTGGCGAGAGTCGTGACGCCGTCTCAATCTTCTCCCACGTCTGACCTTTCGGAACGAGCTCCAGAACTTTTTCGAATATTGCCGCCGCTACTTCTGTTCCCGCTTTTTCTTTCATTTGATGCGTGATTGCAGCGGCCAGCGCCACCGCAATGGCCCCAGCGATTCCCTCCGCGTGTGCATGCGACACTTCAGCCGAACGGGCAGCTTGCTCCACGATGACTGACAACTCTCGATCCGCAAAAAAGGCACCCAGCGGCGCAATCCGCATCGCCGAACCATTGCCCATCGATCCTCCCTTAAAAGTATGTTGGGCCGAGGCCTGCCACGTCATCCCGAGCTCCATCGACGCGAAGTAACGGCGCGCGCCATTGCCATAACCGCGCATCGGTTCCCGCACGTAGCGCCGGGTCAATTCCGCCGCCAAAGCATCTTGATTGATTTCGCCGTGCTCTTTTAAAATACCGAAAATACCTAGCGCTTGTTCGGAATCGTCTGAGTACCACCACGGTCCCGGGGGAAGCTCGTTCGTTTCCAGATAGGCCTCCACGGAGCCGTGCCCGCCGAAATAGAGTTCACCAAAGGCATCTCCGACAGAAAGACCTTCCAAGGAGAGCCGCATGCGAGCAAGTGCATCATCGCGATTCGAATTCATGGCTCAGTGTGTCAGAAATACACTTTAATTTCAACCAGAAACTAATGCCGATCATTTTTCGTACTCGCGTCGCCCAGAACTCTTCCACCAATCGAGCCAAGCACTGCGATTGTCACTGAAGTCCTTGCCTGTGATGTCGCGCAATGTCTCCATGACATTTCCCTTACAATCAGCTTTAGGATCCTTTAAGAGTGCAATCATAACGGGCACTCCGTCTGCTCGGTTCAATTGCTTCAGACCACCAGCGGCCCATATGCTGATAAACGGATCAGGAACGTTCGAATGGAGCAGTTTGAGGAGAGGAGGGATCGCCTTCGGATCGCCACTGGCGCCTAGTGCTGCACCCAAGTAACGACGAACAAGCGGATCATGATCCTCCACCATTTTAAGCAGGAGAGCCGTAGTGCCAACTGATGGGTGAGTGCTACATAAATTAACGGCCTGCTCGCGAAGACCGGCATCGTTGCTTTGCAATGCCTCTTCCAATAGTGGTCCAATACCCTCTATTTTCCACTCGAAAAGGTGAGATAGCACGCTTCCACGATTACTCGGGTTCATCTTCGGAAATTGAGCCAACAGCACTGGAACGGCTTTGTCCGCACCAAAGTAGCAAAGATCTTCTAGACCGATGCCTTGAGTTTTATCCTCGGCTAAGAGTCGGAGTACAAACGGAAACATTTCTGGTAAACGAGCTTGGGACAAACTTTCGATGAGTTCGAAAGAATCCTGAGATGGCTTGGCGAGCAAAGACTCGAAGTAAGCGTTTTGACGCGTGGAGTCCTCGACGATCGTAACATCCAGGGCCGATTCAATCGGCACTGCGGGCAGGGTGCCCTCGGGTTGCCCGCTCGCCACGGTTCCTCGAGTCACATTCAGAATTCGTTTGCACGTTATCCGATACTTACCGGGCTTAGTAAAGGCGCACCATTTGTTTACCAACAAGGTTTCGATGTGTTGGCCACCCTCTAGTAGTCGTTCATTCCTTCCAAGACCGCCGCCGTTTCCGCTCCTCTCAAAACAGAGTGTATCGGGGACTGGCTGGCCTTGAGAATCAAGAGCCCGAATGGAAAAACGGGAATGACGGCCTGAAACCCAATCACAACCCACCGGAAAACAAACCGGTGACGGCCCCTTATTCGTCACCTGAAAGGTAGCCGTGATCGCTTCACCGACAAAATAGGTTTTATCGGGCAGAGTAAAACCGCCTTGCAGATCAATAGCTGAAGTTTGCGCATCAAGTCCACTAATACACAAGAAAAGTCCGACTATAGAAAAAAGGTGCTTCGCCATAAGAATAGAGACGCAGGACTGGTCAAAACCGCGCGAGCCTTCTGACAAAACTCGCGCTTCAAGCTAGCTCATATTCCTGCACAGCGCGAGCCAACTAATCCCGCCACTTCTGCCCGGTGCTCCAGCCACCAAAAACCAAACGCCGTAGCCACGTTTCCCCTTTTCTCCCGCACCAGCGCATCGACTTCCACCAAGCTAAAAAAGCGCCCCTCAGAAATTTCCTCCGCATTCAAATCGAACGGCCCTTCAATCGGCCCGAGAACGTAGAGCTGGATAAATTCTTCGCCCGTTTCGGGTCGCGCAGAAAGTTTGGCAAAGGGTCGCATCGTTAGGGAGCGATCCTTCAGTCCCAATTCTTCGCCCAGTTCGCGCAACGCAGCCGTCTCATAATCTTCACCCGAATCGACATGCCCACTGCATGAGCAATCCCAACAATTCGGGCAGCGATCTTTTAACGGGCTGCGCAATTGAAGAAAGATTTCTCCGGCGGCGTTATAGACGACGATGTGAACGGCGCGATGGAGCAATCGACGCTCGTGCACTTCCCGACGTGTGGCCGAGCCGATGACAACATCCGCTGAATCCACGACATCAAACCGTTCTTCCTGACGTGTGAATTCGCTCATCGATTTTAATGCTCCTTAACGCGGCGGTTGTCCCCCAGCTGAATCACTTCCAGCTCCACAGGAACCACTCCTGCGCCGCCCACCGCCAGTTCATGTGCGGCGGCCTCAGAGAGATCGATGATCCGCCCACCCGTGTAGGGGCCGCGATCATTAATGCGCACCTGCACCGTGCGACCGTTGTTGAGATTTTCCACCTGCACGATCGTATTAAAAGGGAGGGTCCGATGCGCGGCCGTCAATTGGTTCATGTGAAAGCGTTCACCGTCTGCCGTGGGCCGTCCGTCCCAATCGCGACCATACCAGGAGGCCATTCCTTTTTGCGTGTAACCGTTGCTCGGGTGATCTTCGCCGCAACCTGGCAGAGCGAAAACGACAGCCGCTAAACTAACCAGATAGAACTTTTTCATTAATGAGTGGAACTGGAATCGGAAGGCGACGCGGCGGTCATGTCCTGTGCGGCAGCGTAAATCTTGCTGTTCGCCAGGATTATTTTGTACTGATCCCGTTTGGCCAGAATATCCTTTACGTAGTTGCGAGTCGAAGGAAATGCGATGCGAGCCTGAAACGCCTCGTGGCTGCTGCGGTTACTGGGATCGATCCACTCACGCGCATTTGTGTGGCCCGCGTTGTACTCCGCCAGGGCAAAGGGGATGGGATCATCTGCATTCGGCCAATGCGAAATGGCCTGGCGCAAATACCAGCAACCGACCTGCAAATTGATCGCGGGGTCCTGGAGATCTTCCGGTTTGAAGGTGCTGTTTTTGTGTACCTTCGCCCATTCCATTCCTACCTGCGGACGAATCTGCATCAGCCCGCGCTCCTGCGCCCCACCGATGGGTACATTGATATCAAACTTTGATTCTCGCCAGATGAGCGCGCGGACCAAAAACGGATCCAGCCCCGCCTCCTTCGCTTTCGAGACGATGAGCGGATCAAGCTCATTCTCAACTGGAGGTACGTGCGTAATGCGGTACCACAGGTAACC
>CAVURW010000125.1:0-48547 GCA_963743595.1 uncultured Verrucomicrobiae bacterium | reverse complement strand
GCACCATGCACTCGCCCGTCATGATGCTGTCGGCATCGAGCACAAGCATATATCGATAACGCTTGCCCCAACGCCGACAAAAATCGGCCACATTTCCACTCTTCCCGTTAATCGACTGACGCCGTTTCCGGTAGAAAATCTTCCCGAACGCCTGGAGCTGTTGACAGAGTGAAATCCACGCCGCCTCCTCTTCCACCCAGCGATCGGGTTTGTTCGAATCGCTCAGAATGTAAAAGTCGAAATGCTGCAATTGCCCCGTCTTCTCGAGACTCTTCCACATGTTGAGAACGCCATCCGAAACGCGGCGGACATCCTCGTTAAAAATCGGCACGGCGATGGCGGTAGCAGCGAGCGGAACTTCGTTCTCTTTAGCACGCCACGGCCCTCGCATCACGTTGTAGGGATCGCCGCCGCGCAACCAATCGAAGAACCCAAGAATCGCCAAGGCAAAACCGGACGCGATTTGGCTAAACAGCAGCGGGAACAAAATGAATCCGACCCAATCTAAAGGCACTCGCTCCAGACCGTTGTAGCATCGCACATACAGCACCGTCGCAAACGTCGTGATGATCAGGATCAATCCGACATAAACGAGTCGTCGAAATGAAACGATGTCCTCGGGTATGGGCCGAATGTTCATAGGTGATTATAGGCTGGTAATCGCAGGATGTAGTAACCCAGCGTGTAAAAAATCGAGTAGATGCAGGCCCAGAAAACCAGCGCTTCCATGAAGCGTTTCGTATTCCACTGATGCCACGTCTGCTGGGCCAGTTGCAACATCGGACCGTAATCCAAGTCACGCGGAGTCATGCTCGCGACGTTTAACGTCGGACCGGTCATCATCAGCGATCGCGCAAAAAAGAGGCGTAACCGGTCGGGCATTTCCGGAGCTAAAAACGCCATCGGCATCTTACGCGGGACCTGACTGAGCAACAGCGTCAAATGAGCGATTGGAACCTGCTGCACAGCCGGAACATTCGCCTTCTCCTTACCCATCGCAGATTTCAGCCACTCGCCGATGGTTTGGCGCGCCTGCTTCATGGTGGACACCGTGGGGTGTTCTTTGGGATTTTTCAAATGTCTCTCAATTGCAGCTTCGAAAATTTCCCGCACCAGTTCGGCCTCGTGAACGCTATCCATCAAATGGTAGGCGGCCACGTAGTGCTTTAAGCGGCGGTGCGCCTCTCTCCAGCGGGTGGTGTCGGTGGCGACCAGTTTAGTGATACGCGTCACGCCCTCACGCACCAACTCTTTTGAAAGAACCGGCGCCTCGATCGGAGCAATCGCCTCCGCTGGTTTCTCGACAGCCTTTTCTGAGACCGGTCGCCAACTGCGTCCGCTCCGCTTCTTCCTACTCATGATGATGCCTCCGGTCAGGTGTTGGAGTCGGGGTCGGTGGAGTTGGCGGAGCCGGTGGTGGCGGATAAAGGGTGTAAGTCCACGTCTCACTTAACGGCTTGTCGTTGAGAGTTAAACAACACCGAAGTTCGATCTCGTTCACACTCGGAAACACGGCAAACGACACACGCCACGAGTTATTGTCGGTGCTCGGAACAATTCTTACGCTCGTGACCATTCCAGGGATGTTGCTGGAAACTAGCGGCACGGGGACGGTCTCGTCACGAATGGGCTGCCCATCTTTGGGAAGATTGATACCTGGCCCAGTGAAATCGAGTTGGAAGTGGGTCGCGCCGGGGAATTGCGGACTCGGGGGGCCGATGAGATTCGGAGCAACACGTGGCCCAATCGGCATCGGGGTGGGGCTTGGAGTTGGGGTCGGCGCGGCCGTGTGCGTGGGGCTCGGAGTGGGCGTGGGACTCGGCGATGGTGTTCTTGTGGGACTCGGGGTGGGTGTGCGTGTGGGACTGGGTGATGGGGTTGGCGATGGTGATGGCGAAGGCGTTAATGAAGGGCTGGGTGTGGGGCTAAACGTCGGAGTGAGCGTGGCCCCCGGTGGTGATGACGCACTCGGCGATGCGCTTAGAGCAGGCGCAACGGTCGACGTCGGTGACGGCGTCGCACTTGGGCTCGGGCTTGGCGTGGGTCTTTCGGTCGGACTCGGGGTCGGACTCGGCGTTGGGCTGGGCGAGGGACTCGGGGTTGGGGTTGGCGTCGGCTTGGGGCTTGGGGTCGGGCTCGGCGTTGGTGTTGCTGTGGGCGTCGGTCTCGGAGTCACTTCCGGTTCGTGAAATCCCACCGGTGGCGTGTCCACAAAAGTCTGCGTGCAATAGGCCAGTGGCGGCAAACTTTCATCGCGCGTGAAAACGGAAATCGTGTAGGCGAGATCCAGGCGATCCCCAGGTTGAGGTAGTTTGTCTGGACACCAAAACAGGCTTACGTTGTCGAGGTTCACGTCCTTAGAGGTCAGCTGAACCAACTGAACCGCGCCAGCACCCCAATTTCCGTGGGGAGTGATCCATTGGCTGGGGCGATCTTGATACTTTTCCTCAATATCTTGGTAATGCTGAAAGTCGCGATCTCGTTGGAGCAATCCAAATCCATGGGGATTGTTGTCGACCAGGTTGTTCACGCGCGTGCACGTCACCATCTGCAGCGGACGCCAGAGCCACTCCCCTCGCCCATTGTTTACGAGCACGCCATCAGAATCGTGCACCTCCGGATGCAGTGCATCGTCCACACCTTGCCGACTGTTCTCACCGAAGAGATACATGCTTGTCATGTGCGCGATTCCGAGTTTTCTAACAGTCTTGCGAAAAAACAGAGTCTCCTGCACGTCCACTTTCGTCTCGTCGCCCGGATGCAGCGTGAAGTGATAGGCACCCGCCACGCTCGGCCCATCCATCAACGCGTAGATATCCATATTCGTAGCCGATACGCCATCGGGCTCGACCAACCAAAACTTCGTGAAATTCGGAAACTCTTCCGGAGCGTTTCTGCCACCGATATCGATTCCCGTATCAATGCCCAAGCCCCGATTCGAGAGACCGTACGTTTCGCCTTTCGCCACAAACCTAAAATAAGTTCCTCCTAAAAACGTGCCGACTTCATCTTTATACTCCGTATTGTTCAGAGGGTAGTGGATGCGAAAGCCTGCATATCCCAAATCCTTGGGCATCGGGCTGGGAAAACGGTTGTTTCCAAAATCAAAAAATGCCGGTGAATAGCCCAGCGGATGTGCGCCCCGTTGATCAACGGTAAAAATATCCACCGGCAAAATATGGAGCCCGCCCGGATGCCAAAACTTGACCTGAAACGGATATTTCTTGCGCCATAGCGTGTAGTTATCCCGCCACCGAATATCGGCCACCTGGTCCACCGATAGATTCTGAAGCATCGGTGGGGCTATCCGCGTCGGTAGCTCGTACGGTTGCGCAGCTAAGCGCGCCGCCATCTCAATAACGTGATTGAACGTAAACCGGGCCGGTCGACTCTCCCGAAGAGTAAAATACAGCAAAATCGCTGTTAAAAGGGCAAAGGTCAGGTGGAGTCGCATACGTCCGATACAGAAATCGCCCGCTAACTAATCAAAGGCTCATCCGGCTAAATCTGTTGAAATTGAAGTTGCGGGTCTTCGGTAATGATCTTCGCCAGACTCTCCCACTTCACTTCATCGATCAAATTAAAACAGCGCAGATAGATGCAGACGTAGACTTGGGGGAACTCTTTCAAAAGCGCTTCCACGGCTGGTTTCAAAACGGCTTCCTCGGGTGCTGGCGGGAATGAATCGGCGCAACCATTATCTGCGTGAGGGACTTTTAACAGATCCAACCACCGATTCAGCATCGGAACCTGTGCCGCCAGCAGCCAACCGGAGAGCAGATTGAAACTGAGCACTTCCATCTCAGGTCGACTCAAAATCTTAATCCAAACCAAGTGCCTTTCGATCTTCGGCATCTCCATCAAAATCGGCACGCGCACACCCATTCTCGGTGCCATCACTTCCACGGCTGTACGGTAAAGTTTCTTATTACTTTTCTGCACCTCCAAAAGAATTTCGTGAGCCAATGTTTGAGACAAATGGGGCCAAATGGTGTGGGTCGACATAAAATGAGAACGGGTATCCTAAACAACTTCGGCAAAAACTCGATTCCCGAATTTACTTTTTTACTCAGCCCCTTCAGCCACGAGATCGTACTCGCGAGTCCCCGTGATGAGCATCGTCGCAAAATCGCCGACAACCGCCTGCTTCGGCACAAACACCCGTGTGTCCACCTCGGGCGCATCGGCATCGGTTCGACCAATCCCCGGCCCATCGACTAACACCTTGACCCGCTGCCCGACCTGCGCCGCCGCACGCTCCATGGCGATACGTCGTTGCACGGCCATGGCACGGCGATAGCGGGATTGCTTGGTCTTATGATGCAGCTGGCCGTCCATTTTCGCAGCTCGAGAACCTTCTTCCTGAGAATACGTAAAAATACCAAGCCGCTCGAAGCGCACTGCTTCGATAAACTCGAGCAGCGTTTCAAAATCGGTCTCAGTCTCGCCGGGAAAGCCGACAATAAACGTCGTCCGCAACGCCAGATCGGGCATCGCTTTACGAATTCGCCCAATCAAATCGCGAATGTGCTGCCCAGACGTCTCTCGGCGCATGGTTTGCAACATCGGCTCAGAGATATGCTGAAGCGGCATATCCACATACCTCGCCACCTTATCGCACTCCGCGATGGTCTCGATCAACTCATCGCTCCAGTGCGCGGGGTGCGTGTAGAGCAAACGCACCCAGAAATCGCCCTCGATCTTCTGCAGCTCCTTCAATAACATCGTTAGCGAATCACCCCGACTGGAGTCAACGGGAGCTCTCGGACCCGCCCGTTGTTCCCAGCGATCCATCCCAAAATAGGTGGTATCCTGCGAAATGAGGTTCAATTCCTTAACGCCCTCTTTTACTAAATGCCGCGCCTCCGCGACCACCGACTCGATTGTCCGGCTACGATGCTTCCCACGCATCTGCGGAATCACGCAAAACGAGCACGGATGATTGCACCCCTCCGCGATCTTCACGTAGGCGGTGTGAGCTGGGGTTAACCGAAAACGGGGCGTATCAAAATCGGGGATAAACTTCGGTTGCGGGGTCACCCAGTTTTTCGGCTCGTGAACCGGCTCCTCTTTCGCTTTCGAAATAGGTGCGTTGATCTTCTTAGCCGCACGTTTGGCCGCTTGCTCAGCCGCCTTTTCTTCCGCGTCTCGAGCGAACAAATCCTGAATAATTGGTACAATCTGCGTGATCTGGTCCAGGCCAATAAAGGCATCGACTTCCGGTAACGATTTACCGAGTTCCGAAGAGAACCGCTGCGCCATGCAGCCCGCCACGATCAACTTCTGGTGACGGGTTCTCCGGTACATTCCCCGGTTCTGATTTGCTTCAAGAATGGCAGCAATGCTCTCGTCCTTAGCGGCATCGATAAACGAACAGGTGTTCACGATGATCACCTCCGCGCTCTTCGCATCGGGCGTCAAACTCATTCCGGCCTGGTTCAAGTGACCGGCCATGATCTCGGAATCGACCAGATTTTTCGCACAACCCAAGGAGATCAAGCCGACTTTCACCCCTGCCGTGGTTACGGGGGTCGTTACAGTGGAAGTCGTCATGGGTGTCTCGTAGGTGTAGTCGTCGGGGCAGCAGTTGAAATGGTCAGCGTCTCGGTACCGTGATCGGCACTGTGGGTATACGGCTCATTGCGGACCGAAATATCCATCACCCCGGGATTCGACATTTTTACCACAAACTTGGTTCCATCGAAATCCTGAACATCACCGGTTTCGAGTGTTTTCGCGAAAATAAGGCTCAGGCGATTGTGGGAATCGACCTGGCTCACGCTCACGTAACATTCGCCCCGTGCGGTTAGTTCCAGAGCCTTGGGAGCGGGAGTGGGTGTCGGGGTCGGTGAAATCATCGGAACAGGCGTCCCATTAATGGCAACAGGTGTATCGACCGGAACGGCGCGAGCGACCGGGATGCTGTTCAGGTCGACTGGGCCGCTTGGAAGAGGTGTTATTACGGCTTGCGGTGATGGGGCTGGAGTATTGGTCACTGCCGGCACCGGCGACGGAGTCGTCAAGGCACCTGCAGCTGGGGCCACAGGAATCGCGTTGATATCGATGGGGGTGGGCGCTACGGGAGCAGGGACAACGACCGGGCCCACCGGCTGCGCGGCGAGCGGCTTCGGGGTCGCAGAGACGGGAGGCGTCGTTGCAACAGGAATTGGCGGAACCTCATCTCCATTTACAGGCAGGGCGCGCTTGGGAGCAGAGTCATCCGGCTGCGGTGTGGGTTGCGGAGTTGGAACCGGGGTTGGCGTGACTAAGCCTGAATTCTCTTTTTGCGACTCCTCGTAGTTCCGATAGAGCACAAAGCCCGTCACCAATAACACAAGCCCGCACAAAAAGTACATCGCCAAGGCACTTGTCTTAATCGGACTGGGCGGCGGGCGCTGCGGCGTCATCTCGGTGGTTTGCGGGATGTAAACGACACCTGACTCACTAAGGAGGGTCGATTCCGACTCCGGCAATTTCTGATCGAGTTGCCTCAAAAGGCGATACTCATCCAGGCTGAGCGCTCGGGCGTAGGTCCGCACAAAGCCTCTCGCATAAGTCGGGCTACTGAAGTTCTCAAAATTATCGGACTCCAAATCCAACACCCGCTCCACGCGAATTTTCGTTTCGCGTGCCGCTAGCTCGGGCGTCCACTGCTTGGCAAGCCGCCCTTCTTCGAGTTGTTTTCCGACCGTTTTCATTTGAAGCGCGCCAGCTTAGGTGTTTTATCCGGGCGATTCAAGAAGTCCAAAAACTAAGATCTGCTCCTTACCGGAAAATAACCCTCCGCCCCTGTAGAAACGCATTCCACGTCGCTGCTCTTACAGCGATTGCATTCATCGTGCTCGTGGCGTTTTGAGCAAAAAGGGCTCTAGTACACGACCAATCTTGACGCCAAGAACCCCATCAACATCAGCCTAGTGCTTTGCCCGTCCCGATCTCGCCAAAAATAGCGAAACCGGAGCTTTAAAATCGGCCTCACGCTGAAAAGGACGTGAGATAAAAAGCTGAATCCGCACGACTTCCCTTTGCTGTTTGGAAGGAAAGCCGCTATCTTTTCAGGTTGGCGCTGGCGCTAAAAAAGAGTCAAAAGAAAAGGCCTAGGCTATCGTCAGAATCACGTTTGATAGCATTAATTTAATGTTTAACCGTTCACCACTAAAACCGAAACGGCCCTTGCGAATAGAAAGCCCTTTTATTTCAAGTCTGATTTCGCGGTTCCGAGAGTCGCCGATTCCTGAAGATCTCGGTAAAGAATGTTTGGCTGCAGAAGAGGCAGCTCTAAAGTTCCTGGGCCTTCCGACATTACCCGGTATGGTGCGGGGGCTGGACCAAGCTGTGCTCATCGAATCTGACATGGAGATTCTGCTCACGGTCCTGATCGAATTTGTCCAAAATCATCCTGCTCACCAGTCCACAGGCACAGCAATCTGGGCTCTGAGCAAATGGAGTGATGACCGTCTATTTGTCTTTTTCCTTGAGCAGTTGCGTATTCAATTTAAAGCTCGCAGATCCTGGCCCGCCTCTCAGGCCGACTATGGCTTAATGAGGCTGGGGGCACGTGTCGAGTACGATTTTGCCGTGGGCGAAAGGCTTCATGATGGTAATGAGGGCTACTGGAAAGCCGTTGAGAAATTCTTGAAACGACACTCCGACGATAGATTCTGAGACTCCGGTTGTTTGATGGGGATTCTTTTCCTCCAAGAACGAAAGAACTTGATCAAGGTTTTGCGGGCCCTTCCCAGAGCTCAATTTCTTTACCACCCAAACCGATTCCCAGCACCTCACCAACATTTTTTTCCCCTTCTACGGAACTTTAAACTGGGTTACATTGTTACACATCGCGCGCAGAAAATATATCCAACGAACCGCTTAGCACCACAGTGATCCTAGTCGATGACAACGGCTGGTTTACGGCCATTTCCGAAGCGCTCGATATCTCGGGTGCTGGCGAGAGTGAAAAGGAAGCCATTGAAGCCTTCCAACTCGTTTGGTTCTCATTGGTACAGTGTGGTGGATTTACTAAGACGCCTCAATCGTCCGACTACTCGGCTCCGGTATCCCAAAGCCTATCTATAGTAAAAGTTGTTCGTAATGTCACTTTTCAAGAGATGAAGGCCGCTTAGTCGTCTGGGTAGAATCCTCGTTTAAAACAGAGCGCCCTGCTCCAAGCGCGACATCTCCAGCGACGGCGTTCCCCCCACATAGCGCCCGTGTAAATGAAGGATCTGCCGGTCCGTCTGGCACGCCAGAAAATCGCACACCGCCCGATGGACACCCTCCTTTTTGATCCGCAACTCGAACCGTGGGGCCATCAGATGCGGATGGCCCACCAACATTCGGAACAATTGCCGAATGCACTCGGCACTGCGTTCGTTCACCTTTTGGATCGACGTGTGGTGATAAAGGCGGCTGTAGAGAAACCGCAAAAGTTCCTCCGCTTTCGGGCCGGCGGCCTCCGAGAATCCAATTTGCCTCGGCAAACGGCGCGCCTCATCCGCGTGGGCGGGTTGATTCGCCTCCAGCCGTATTGATGAAGCTTCCACCACATCTTCGGCCAGACTCCCCAGGAGACAGCGCAGCGTGTAGACGCGACCCCGCTCGCTCTCGAGACTCGGGTAATTCTTGAGGGCCTTTTCGGAAACTTCGCACCACATCGGCAACACCTTCAATTCAGGTTCCAAGATCAGGCCAGACTCCAAACCATCATCTAAATCGTGGCAAATGTAAGCCAGCTTATCCGAGACATCCACTGCTTGCGCCTCCAGGCTCGGCTGGATAAAGCCATCGGCACTGCCCTCCGGATTAAACGGCTTTTGCAGGCCCTCACGCACCTCCCAAGTCAAATTCAGCCCATTGAACTCCGGGTACTTCATCTCCAGCTCCGTCACCACGCGCAAGCTCTGGCGATTGTGCTCGAACCCACCATACTCGTGCATGAGTTCATCCAACGTCTTTTCGCCCAGATGGCCGAACGGGGGATGACCCAAATCGTGCGCCAAGGCAATCGCCTCCGCCAAGTCCTCGTTTAAACCGAGAGCGCGAGCCATGGTCCGCGCAATGCACGAGACCTCCATGGTATGCGTCATCCGCGTGCGATAATGATCCCCGGCCCCGCTGAGAAACACCTGCGTCTTGTACTCCAGCCGACGGAAGAGACGACTATGGACAATCCGATCGCGATCCCTCTGAAAATCGGTACGAAAGGGATGTTGCACCTCTTCCCGAACCCGCCCCCGAGTCTCAGAACTTCTCTGGCCCCAGCTCGCCAAATGCCGAGCCTCCATCTTTTCCAGGTCCGTGAACCGCCGAAACATTACCGCCCAAATTCTCACAAAAGGAGAGATCAGCAAGGAATTTCAGCGGGATTCGAATGACGATTTTTCATAATTGGATAATAAACCGCCCGCAACGTCTCCTCATCAATCGGTGCAGCACGCTTCAACTGAGCGCCAAAGGCGCGATCCATAACAAAGCCTGGTATGAGGGCGGCTGATAAGCCGTCCGAAGTGCCAAGTACACATCCCACACCGTTAGAGTTCGAAAGGAACGGTAATCATAGACTGTAACGTCCTCACCATCACAGGTTAATCCATGTAGAACGTGTCGATGCATCAGTGAAAATTAGAACGGTAGTCGGCAGATTATCGTTCCGTTGGAACTCTGACGCCTGCGGTGGTTTACCTAGCACTTCGGCCGGCTTATCAGCCGCCCTCATACCAGGCTTTTATACGGATCGCGCCTTTGGCGCTCAATTGAATCGACCTCAACCGGTTCGTGACCGGTTGAGGAGAAGCTTGTCAACGAATCAGTAAGCCTCTCGTTCTAATTTCACTGATGTCTCCACAAGGTCGACATGGAAACATGTTGAGAGCGAACAATTTGCACTAGGCGCGGTTCCTCTCACTAATCACCGCTTTGCGGAGTTGGTGTCTCGACATGGAGAACTTGTTGATAGTGAGGACGTTACGGTGCTTGCGGTTTATTCTCAACAATCACGCCGCTTAGCGAGGTCGATGTCTCGGAATTGAAGTAATTCCCTACGACCCCTGAATCTCCACGCCTTTATCCCGCTCCACCACGAGCAGGAAATTCTTGATCAATTGCAGCCCCGCTTTCTGACTTTTTTCCGGGTGAAACTGAGTGGCGATGAGACTTCCCTGAATGATTCCTGCGGCGAAGGTCTGCCCATACGTACATTGAAGTGCCACCAACGCTGGATCGACTGGCTCGACATAATAACTGTGGACGAAATAGGCGTAAGCACCCGTCTCCACGTCCTTGAGCAGCAAACCGGCATCGGTTGCCACCTCCAGGGTATTCCAACCGATCTGCGGAATTTTCAGACCGTGCTTAGCGTCGAACCGCTTTACCGAGCCCGCGAAAAGGCCCAAGCCGGGCGCGCCAGGGTCTTCCTCACTGCGCTCGAACAACATCTGCATGCCCACGCAGATGCCAAAAAACGGGCGACCGCTTTTTGCCCAGTCCATCGCCGCTTCGCACATTCCGCTCGCACGCAGGGCACGGACACAATCGCCGAAGTTTCCCACGCCCGGCAGCACGATTCCATCGCACTCAGAAAGCTCCGCCGCCTTTTTCAGAAACCGTATCTCAGTCCCCTTCTCGGCCACGAACTGAAAGGCCTTCTGCACGCTGCGCAAATTGCCGATATCATAATCAATAATCCCAATCACCCCACCACCTTACCGCCACACGAAAACGTATGCAATGACGGGGCGCTATTGCGGCTTCATGTCGGGAACCTTCTTCTTAATGTCCGCATACTCCGGCGATAACCCCGCATTTTTAATGATCGCTTCAGCGTCTGCTGGGAGAGAGGCTGAGTTGATCTCAAGATTTCGGCGACTTCACGCTCACAGTAATTTTCTCGAGTGCCTTCGCGCCAGGTTTCAGAGAAAAAAAGGTGATCTTCGGCTTGGGCTTCTTTCTCTTTTTTTTCTTCGCAGCTTTCTTCGGTACGATTAGGTGCCTTATGGTGCTTTGAGGGTGAAACGGCGGCACTGCGACCTAAAGGGGCTTAGGTGCTGGCAGATCAGGACCACCCGAAATCAAATCCGGTTGAGTCTGAGATTCTTCAACAACTACGGCGACTTCCGGAATATCCGCCAGTTGGATCCCGAAAATCATTCCTTTAAGGCCGCACTCATGTCCAGAGTGACAAAACGCATCACCTCTTCATTGGACATTTCAGTCAAGGCCACTTCTCCTCCAGCCCCGAGCACGTCCTCAGCCAAAGCCTTTTTGTTATCGATCATTCCGTCGATTTTATCCTCCACCGTGCCCCGGCAGATGAACTTGTGCACCAACACATTGTTTTTTTGACCCAGACGAAAGGCGCGATCGGTCGCTTGATTCTCCACAGCGGGGTTCCACCACCGATCAAAATGAATGACGTGACTGGCCGCTGTCAAATTGAGTCCCACACCGCCGGCCTTAAGCGAGAGAATGAAACAGGGCGGACCTTTTTCGTCTTGGAAGACGTCCACCATCTTCTTTCGCTCGTCCAGAGGTGTTCCTCCATGGAGAACCAAGCTCTTTCGTTTGAAAATCGACTCTAAAAATGTGGCTAAAGGAGCGGTCATTTCTTGAAATTGGGTAAAAACGAGAACCTTCTCTTGGCGCTCCGAGATCTGCGAAGCCAACTCGGCCAATCGCTCGAATTTACCGCTGTCCGCGAGGGCAAAAGGGCCATTACCCAACCAATGATCCGGGTGATTACAGATCTGCTTGAAACGCGAGAGAAAGGCCAAAATCATGCCGCGCCGTTTCATCGGTTCGGCGCTTGTGATGATCTTGGAAAGCTCTCGAACGCCCTCCGTGTAGAGCACGGTTTGTCGTTTTGAAAGCGAGCAATAGGTCTTCACTTCCGTTTTTTCCGGGAGATCCGAAATGATCGATTTATCGGTCTTCAATCGCCGTAAAATGTAGGGGCGAGTCAGGTTGCGTAACGGTCCAAAATGATGCTTCTCCTTCGATTGGCGATTCGCGAAATCTCGAAAGGCCTTGGGCGTGCCTAACAAGCCGGGACAGATAAAATCGAACAGTGACCAGAGGTCCGCGAGGCTGTTTTCCACAGGGGTTCCCGACATCGCCACACGCACGGACGCTTTCAGTTTCTTAACTGCTTTTGTCTGGCTGCTGGAGTTGTTTTTAATGGCTTGGGCCTCGTCGAGGATGACCAAGCGCCAGTCCTGCCCTTGTAGAGCAGTGGACCTGCCCAGCATGCCGTAGGTGGTCAGGACCAAATCGATTCCCTCTGGAATAGGGCCAGTGCTGGTAAAAGTGGGATTTGTGGGGTGCCCCACCCACAATCGCAGCGAGGGCGTGAACCGCGCCGCCTCCGCCTGCCAATTGGCGATCAATGAAGCCGGAGCCACCAACAAACTGGCCCGCTTATCCTCTGGTGAGTGATTCCGCACTTGCAGCAAGAACGCCAGCACCTGAATCGTCTTACCCAAACCCATGTCATCGGCCAGACAAGCTCCCAGCCCCAGGCGATACATCAGCCAGAGCCACGCCGTTCCCTTTTTCTGATAGGGGGCGCAGTTGGGCATTCAATCCCGGCACCGCGTCCAGAGTGGCCAGCGTTTCGGGATGCCTCATTTCATCCAGCACTTGAGTCAGCCAGTCACCCGCCTGGATTCGTGTCCATTCGGAATCGGACTCCGCGTGAAAACGACTGTCGGACTTATCGAGCGGTGTGCCCGCCAGCAAACGGAGAGCTTGCAAGAAATCGATTCCCTTAGCCTCTTTCTGAAGCCCCTTCCAGTGCTCCAACACCTCCTCCAGTTTGTTTTTATTGATCTCTACCCAACGCCCCCGCAGGAAGGTAAGCCCTTCGGAAGAGGCCGCGATCTCCTTCCATTCCTCGGGTGAAATGGTCTCACCATCCAGGGTTAAGTTAACGTTAAAGTCCAAGAGCGCATCTTGGCCGACGAGCGAGGTCTTTTTACCTCCGACTGTAATCGAGACTTGCGCGCGACTGTGCGTCGAGCCTTTCCACCAATTCGGCACGCGAACCAAGACTCCGCTTTGCTCCAGTATGGGAACTTCCTTTAAAAACCGATATGCGTTTGTAACAGACCAGCCTTGAGGTTGATAAATGCGACCTGAGTCGACCAGTTCTTTAATGAGAGCACTTTTCTGAGACGCCTGGTCCACCGGCTCGAGTAGCTTGAGCAACGTCGCTTTATTGCCTTCTCCAGCGTATTGCTGAACGGCCTTCCCCAGGGGAATGTGCTGGGCTTTACCCGCCTCCCCGCTCACACCACTGGTGTAGGTGGCGAGAAATGCAAAGGGTCGATTCTCGTCTCGCTTGTTCTCCGCCAAATGAAACGTCACTCGGCCCACGAGGTGCCAGCGGGTTCCCTTAAAGTATTCCGCGCGGTCGCCGCCGTACTTTTGAATGGCTTCCTGAACCTCTTGATCCAGGGCTTTCCATAATTCCACTAAATGCGGCGCTCTCAGGAATTCGCTGCCTTTCATCGGCGGAATTTCTTGAACCAGAGCCGTCAATTCGATTTCGGTAGGTGGTTCCACTGTAGCAGCAGCCGTGTGGCACAGCCGCGACAGGTAGAGCCGACCGAAATCCTGCCAATAACCAAACGCCGGGGGTAAATCTCCGGCGCTCTCTTCCCGAGCTAAAAGAAGAATTGAGGCAACCGCAGATGCCCCGTCCCACCGCTTCTGCAATTCGACGATCAAGGGCTGGTCTTCATCCACTTCCTCCCAATAAAGAGATCCTGACGGAGAGATCGCAAAGGTCTGGATCATTCCCCAGAAGGATAATGGCAGAAGATCGCGATTCCAAGCGGGAACGCAGCCTTATGCAAAGCGTACCTTAGAGCGTTATCAAGCGACCTTTGAGAAGACGATGGCTGTCGGCTTGAGACGTTTATGGAACGCTAACAACCCGAGAAGGCTAAGGCCTGTCACGTAGGTTGAGGGCTCGGGAACAGCTCCGGGAACCACTTGTCCAATGGTGCCGACCTCTACCCCAGTACCGAGCCCCGTGGAGCCGTTGTCCATGAAGAAATTGATGTCACTGAGCATGGCGGCCGAGGGGCTGGTGGTGTTGGTGAAGTAGAGCATGTCGCCAGACTGGTAGTTGTAGATGTCCAGAATCGTGTTGCTCGTGTTGGCGATCGTCAGGCTGTTGAAGGTCAAGGTTTGGTTTACGCCCGAGAAACTCAGGACCGACGTGGTGCCAGGCGTCAAGGTCAAGGCACCCAAGTCTACGGAAGAATTGGCTGCCGTGCCGCTGCTGAATCCGATCGTCCCACCGCCGAGCGAAGTGGTGACGATGCTTGAGCCCACCGCACTTGAGTTGGAATTGTCAAAAATGAGGCTGCCACCGGTCACCTTAAGCCCACCCGTGCCGGCGTTGGTGGAGATACCGCCGGTTGTCAGCCCATTCCCGAACTGGAGAGTGCCATTGGTAACGGTGGTTAATCCCGTGTAGTTATTGTTTGCCGAGAGGATGGTAAGCCCGGAACCGGATTGAGTCACCGAAACTGCAGGGGCGCCACCATTGGAAATCGCCGTCGTGCTCACGTTGACAACACCCGTATTCGCGAAGTTGATGGTTCCGCCGTCGGTTGCGGAGATACCACCCGTAATGTTTAACGAATTTGTTCCGGTGTTCGCGACTTGAGTGATTGCAAACGTGTTTCCAACTGCTGCGGTTCCGTTCAGAGTTATAGCTCCGGAAAAAGTAGAATTGGCATCGAGATAACCACCCACGCCGTACACCTGACCCGTGCCGTTATTCCAATCGACATTAATGGGGTTCGTCACCGTGTAATTTCCACCAATCATAATCGTGGGATTGATCACGCCACCTTCTGCAACGGCAGACGCGCCTTGCGCATTACCGAGGGCGATTACTCCGAAGTTCGTATTGGGAGCAGCGCTCGTTCCATCCCCGCTTCCAAACACGCCGACAGTGCCGGGACCTGCTAAAGGTGAATTGTTTTCGGCCACCAAAGTGCCGCCCACTACCGAAGTGTAGCCGGAGTAGCTGCTGCCAGCATTTGAAAGGATAAGCGTTCCCCCACCGAGTTTCAGCAGACCGCTCGCGGCAGCAGTGCCCGTTCCGTTAGAGAGAGCACCCGAAAAGAGCGTGCTATCGCCGCCGACTCCCTTTTCCACATAGATGCCTTGTTGGAACGTATCCGTGGTGTTCAGGCTAATCGCGTTCGGCAAGACGACCTGGGCGTTTGAAGTCGTCGATCCGAACGCCATCGGTTGACCGCCTGCTCCGAAGTTGCCGGCTCCGAAAGTTAACGCCGCACCGCTGTTGATGTTTAGATTCAGTGTGCCCCCAATCGCTGAGAAGCCCGAAAACGAACCGATATTGACCTGCGTGCCTGTGTTCAAATTAAATGTGCCCGAGCTTTGCAGGATCGCATTGCTGCCGTTGGTTCCGCTGAGGTTGATTACAGAAGACGCCGGTAGCGCCGATTGGCTATTAACCCTGAAGAACGCCGCCGTTAATGGTCGTCGAGCCAGTGTAGGTATTGTTTCCCGTAAGTATCCAGGTGCTGTTGCTCAATCCCAGTTTCTTAAGCGTGGTCACTCCCGACCCGATGCTGCCGATTGAACCGCCCGCCGTATCCGTGGCGTTCCCCAGCACGAGCGGATTTCCCGAGCCGAAGTTCTCCGCTCCCGTGTAATTGATCGCTCCGGAGCCCGAATTACCTAGCGTAACCGCGCCTCCCGCGCCCGTGAAATTCAGTACCTGCGAAACAGTAGTTCCACCACCGGTATAGTTAAAATCTACGGCATTCGTGCCGGACCCGATATTGAGGGAACTGCTGTTGACAATCGCTGAGGGCGAGTTGTAGCTCAAGGTTCCGGAATTCAGGTTCGTCGCGCCCGTGTAGGTGTTCGCACCGTTCAAAACCAGAGTGCCCGTCCCGTTCATTGTGACAGCCCCGGAACCGGTACCAATGACGCTGTTGATGATCGTCGTACCTGCACCGAGATCCGTGAGATTGAAACCCGACCCGGTGATGGTTCCGTTGTTGAGAGTCAACGATCCTCCGACAAGATCTGTGCCGATGCTGGAATTCGAGCCGAGCGTGATCGGACCGCCAAATGTGTTACTGCCGCTCACACTTTCTAATGCGCCGTTCGGACTGCCTGAAACCCCGGCTCCATTCAAGGTAATCCCCACCCCGGCCGCAGTGGAAATGTTTCCGGTCAATTGCAGCGCCGCCCCGCTGGCAACGTTAATGCCGGAGCCAGTAGCAGCGCCCGAACTTTGTAGATTCAAGGCTCCACCCGTAATGGTGGTCGAACCGGAATACGTATCGGTTCCCGACAATGTTAACGTTCCCGTGCCGGTCTTGACGAGGCTTAGCGTACCTGTGCCGGCCGTGTTATCCACTAGAGACCCCGAGTAACTGCCGCCGGTACCATTGCCATTCCCAATGGTCAAAGTCGCACTGGTCCCACTGTTATTGTTCCCAATCGTGCCACCTGTTCCCGTTAAAGCACCGACACCCTGGCTGGTTCCGTTCAGATCAAGAAGACCACCGTTGACGGCTAATGCACCTGTTGAGGCACCTAAGGTTCCGGAACCGCTTAATTGTAGTGTCCCTGAACTGAGCGTCGTTCCACCAGAATAGGTATTGAGCCCGCTGAGCACCCAGGTGCCCGTACCTGTCTTTGTCAAACTGCCGGTGCCCGTTCCGATAACGCTGGAGATCAGACCATTTCCGCTTCCCGTTAGAGTCAGAGTCTGGCCACTTCCGCTAATTGCCGTACTGCTATTGAGAGTCAAAGTGTTGGCATCGGATCCAATGGTGGTCGGAGCATTTAGTGTGATCGCCCCGGTGTACGTATTGTTCCCGCTGACATTTTCCAGCGCACCGGCGGTCCCAGTGCCATTTCCACTGAGATTAAGAGCCGTTTGCGTCGTGGTGGTAAACCCGCCTTGTAGTTGGAGTGTGGCTCCACTGTTAACCGTAACGCCTGAGGTGCCGTCCAGGGCATCTGCCGAGCCGATATTTAAGACACCTCCAGAGACCGTAGTGGCACCGGAATAACTGTTCGTGCCTGAGAGAGCCAGCGTTCCCGAGCCCGCTTTGATCAGATTAAAGGTGGCACCACTGACATTTCCGCTGATTGCAAGCGTGCTTCCGGAACCAACCGTCCAAGTCTGGCTCGCGCCCATCGCCACGTTCGCGCTGATTGTATCGGTTCCCAAACCGGTACCCACGGTAACCGCAGAGCCCCCACCCGCAATCGTCAGGCTCCCGCCCGTACCCGGAGCGATTCCAACTCCGCCGGCATTGAAGGTCAGCGTTGAAATCGTGACCGCACCGTCCAGAGTGGTGTTCGCGAAATTCATCGCTCCGGTCGCATTGAAAGTAACACCTGTGTTCGAATCAAGCGCCGCACTCCGGGTCATCGTCCCAGCAGTATCGGTCGTGAAATTTGAGATATTGGACCAGCTCGATCCTGCCGAACCCTCCCAGTAGGCGCTGCTCACGCCGGATTCATCCAGCACCAGTCCAGTGGGGGTGACAACCAGAGAGAGTGTGTAGCCGGAAGCGAAGGAAGGATTGCTGATGGACCCCAGAGAAAAAGTGCCCGTTCCCGTGTATCCAGACCACGAGATCAGCGTCTGGTTGGTGCCATCGAGTGGATTCAGCAAATTGAGGTTGGCAACAATTGTTCCCGATAGACTCGCCGTAAGCCCGGAGGCCAATTGAATTTGATCCGAGCCGCCGCTTCCACCGATATCAAAGCCGGTCGCGCCACCGTTCAGCGACAGCACATTACCGCTTCCACCGATCACCAGCGTATTCACCGCGCCATTGCTCAGGCTCAGCGTGCCTCCGTTAATCGTCACCGTACCCGCAACCTGAGGCGATGCCAACGTGCCCGAGTTATTAATCTGAAAAGTCGCGCCGGAGGCGACCGCAATCGCCGATCCGTTTAAACTACCGGAACCCGAAAGCGCGAGAGTGCCTCCGTTGACCGAAGTAGCTCCCGTGTAGGTGTTAGCACCCGTAAGCGTAATGGTACCGACACCCGTTTTGGTCAACGCCACCGTACCCCCGGAGCCGGTGTTATTTTCAATTATACCCGCGTAACTGCCGCCCGTAGCGCCGCCAGTGCCGATCGTGAGCGTGCTCAACCCCGTTCCGTTATTGAAGATGAAGCCACCGGTTCCTTGGAGATTGCCCACAGACTGATTCGTACCGTTTAGGTTGAGGTTGCCACCTGTATTGACTGTTAACGATCCGTTGGTTCCACCCAAGGTGCCCGCGCCACTCAATATCAAGGTGCCTGTAGTGACCGTCGTTCCACCAGTGTAGGTGTTTACCGCTGAGAGCGCGAGCGAACCAGGAGTTCCTGCCGAGTCGTTAAGAATCAAACCACCGGCTCCCCCATTTCCCACAGCACTTGCAAAATTGATCGCATTGCCATCCGTGTCGAACGTTGCACCGCCCGTGAAGGTTAACGTGCGGGACGATGAGAGGTCGAACACCGAGGGAAACTGGAAAGTTCCGTTATTGAAAACGACCGTGTTGGCCGCATTGCCCAATGCAGTTGTCGCGTTGGCCGCGTTTAGGATGCCTCCGCCTTGGATCGTAATCTTGTTCCCTGCACCACCGAAGCTATTTCCGGTGGCCAACTTGACGAGGCCGCCACCACTAACGATTACATTTTGAGCTCCACTAATGACCCCGTTAAAGTCCACTTCACCACCCGTTGCCGAGGTCAGGGTCGTGCCGTCATTAAGAGCGATGTTACCGGAATAGATGGAGGTGCCGCTAGTCTGTGCGCCACCGATGCTGAGTGTTGTGTTGACAGCTGCGGCAGTTTCCGTGATGGGCCGACTTATCGTAATGCCCCCGGCGTTTGTTAGGATGTTTGCGGAACCGGTCAAACCTGCAGTTGTCGTGCCCAAGGTAATCGCGCTAGCGGAGGTTCCGAAAGCTGTGTTATTGCCGGCCACCACCGTACCCTGTGAAACCGTAGTTGAACCTCCATAAGTATTTGCACTGGAGAGGGTCAAAACTCCCGTGCCCGCGTAGGTCAAGCTACCGACAGCCGCCAAAGTAACACCGCCTGTGCCAGTTCCGCCGCTGTTATTCACGACCGTTCCGCTTATCGTCAGGTTTCCAGATCCATTAATTGTGATGCCTCCTGCCGACGTGAGCCGATTACGAAGCTGAAGTTGTCCGCCAGTACCAATAGTAGTTAATGCCGTGTTATTAACGGTTAAGACATTGGTTCCATTGAATCCCACACCGCCCGTCAGTGTTAAGGGATTGGACCCGCCAATGGTGAAATTATTGTTGTTGGCTTCTATGCTATTGGCGATGGTAACGCCACCGGGCCCCGCTGCTATCGTGCCCCCCAGTGCCACGATGGTGTTTGCCCCAGCTGCTGTGTTGCTGCCCAACACCAATGTACCTCCAGTGAGATCGATACCAGCCGTGTAGGTCACACCGTCACTAAAAGTTGTGTACGTGGATGAGGCGACACCGCCGAAAGTATTCGTGCCGGTCAAGTTCCATGTATCGCTGGTTACTTTCACCCCAAAGGCCGTAGACGTCCCGTTCACAATGTTTCCGCTGATAACATTTGGATTTCCTGTGCCAGCGCCTCCTCCAAGTGTCAGAAGAGTCGTCCCAGCAGTCCCACCACTGATCTGGCCGCCAATATCCAGCGTCCCATCGCCCAGGGCACTAGAATTTTGAAACGTGTACGTGCCACCTGCTCCTTCAATGACCAGCGGCGCATTGACCGTGACGGTATTGCTCGTACTCGCCGAGCCTCCTGAGATTTGAATATTCCCTCCGCTGGAAAGAAGTAAAGAATTGCCTCCGGTGGTTCCAATGACAAACCCAGCCGCATTTCCCGCCTGAAAGGTAATCGAGCCGATATTTTGAGTGGTGGAATCGATAATCAATGGATTTGTTGAAGAACATTTCCCGCCGTAGGAGAGGTGGCAAATGTCGCGACATCCACATTGTTGAGAAGAACCGTCGATCCTGGAGGCACATTACCCCCCCAATTCGTGCTGGAGCTCCAATTCGCCGAAGCATTCGTGCTGTTGAACGTTTGCGATCCCGCCCATGACTGGGAAGCAAAACTCGAGAGCAGCAAAAGAGCGATTAGTTGCATTAAATACTTTCGCATCCAGGGAGTAGCTGCGGCAGAACATCTATGAACGCAACGACCGTTCAACTGGAACCCCGGTTTCCCTTGGTATCGAGTCAACTTCTTGGCAGGCATTAACTGTTCACCGAAAACGTTGCCGTATTTCATGAACTTAATGGTCTCAATAACCTTTAGCCTCGTCAATAAAAAGTTACGCTTAAATGCACTAACTTACGTTATTATAACTTCATGCGCATGGATCAATCGACATTTTTCTAGGCCTATTCATCGATTTTACTTTCTAAGACATCCCTCATCTCCGTTCCCGAACAGAATCGAAGCGAATGCTGCAATCGAACTGCAATAAGCGTAATCTCTCCACTTTCCTGGGGCGAAGGAAGTAAGCAGCGCTACTTCAGCTTCAGAGGTAAATCGGCGTTGCCACCGCAGGCGACTCGTCAAATCACTAAATGAATCCGAGACGTTTAAAGTTAATCGCACGATTTCCGCGATTGGCTATCTTGCGCTTTTAGGCACATAACATCTTGCACAGTACTCTTTGCGCGAGGCAAAACAGAGCGTGAACTTAGAAAAATGCGTAAGGATGGCACGCAATTGTCCCGGTGAGACTTCCGGGACTGAGAAGGAATCGCGCCTTTCTGAGCAAAAAAGATCCGCGCGTACGAGGAGAGGGAGCACGGACCAAAAGAACACACGTAGCCGACGTGCTCGTACCAGGAAGGCACGAGCGACCTTCTCTGTTCCTACCCAAGCCGATGCCTGGGGCTCTGGTTCTATCGACCCTAATGGGCCTTACGACAGCATCGAACCTCTAAGCGGCTACGTGATTTGCTAAATAGCTCTAGCGGCGGCCAAACCGAGACTAATGAGTCGCGGGCATTTCCATCGTCTTATAATCTGCGGGAGGAACGAAGAGCGAAGCATCCTGCGCGCCTTCCGTGAAGTTCTTGTAAACGATTGTGGCGGAGTTGTCGTCGGTCGTCATCTTGTAGGGGTGATTGGAGGCGTCGAACCACCAGTTGGTCTTCTTGCCATCTGCGGTGGTGATCAGGTACTTGGTGCAAGCCACGCCGTCGACAGTATCCGGTCCAACCTTCGTCGTCGTTACACCGGCAGGAGTCGCGCCCGGTGTGCTCGCCGTGGAGGGATCGAACGCTCTTTCCATCACCATCTTCTGAGCGACCATCACGGTGTACATCTTCTTTTGGTCCGGAATAATGATGGAGACCGTCTGCATGCCGCCGAAAGTTGTTTCTGTGCGAATCTTGCCATTGTCCATGTACATCTTGGTGGTAGTGGTGATGCCTGCTGCCGTGGTCGTGATTTCGAACGAGCATTGTTTCGGCCAAGCCGGTAGGTCATCCGCCTTTACCATAGACGTGATGGAGAAGAGAAGTGCAGTGGTGGCTAACACGAGAGCTTTAAGGTTCATAACTCTGGGTTAGCGCGCACTCGGATGCATAGCAAGAAGCGGTTTACCGTTCAGACATGGTGAACGCCAGGTAGAGGTCACTCGTTCCCTTTTGCCCTATCGATTTCCAAGTCACTGGTCCATGTTGTCCATCGGAACCGAAGCGTACCCGCCTGAAAACCATCGGGAATTTCGAGATATTTCTCGCTTTCGCCGCCACTACTACTTGAGGAACCACGAGACTTCGTTTTGTCCAATCCGTCCTGATCCAATAGCTCGACCTCAAATGACTGTCGATAGGTGTACGTTATGGTCAGCTGATTCCCCGTCCGGGCAAAGTGAATCGGACCAACCTCAAATTCATCAAACAGAGGATTCCGTACACGTCCATCCTCCATGGTCAGATCGTAAGGACAGTCGCATTCATGGTCCTCAAAAACGCCATACGCGCACAAGTCGATGACTAAGCACAACGGTTTGCCCTTGCCGTTGATTGATCCCCACGTAGCAAGGGAACGACCCCGGACAGCTCATCTTAGAAGCATCGAGCCAATGCTTCTCTGCGATCAAAGCGCGCTGCGACGTTTCCCCTTCGAAGTCGTAATCGAAGGACTTTAATCGTTCCACGATGCTCTTCAGGCCCTCGGCTGATTCTAGAAGGCACTCTTCGGCGGAGGATATCTGCGGCAACTTAAATCGATTACTCCATTCGCCGTAGTCCTTGATGAAGTCGAGAACTCGCTGTTTTGCCTGAGATTGCGCATCGTTTTTAGGCATGGCTGGTTACCTATTCTTGTAGCAAAAACTCGGATTCTCGGCAAAAAGATGGAGCAGATTGTTCTACTTGAGAGAACGTCAATACATTCGGAATGGGAGTTGATCGGTTCGAAAGAGAATCCAGTAGTAGTAGGCGCATGCACCGCTAAATGCCACCAGGTTAATCGAGAAGATCGTTTTCAGGATGGGCCCGCGACCAAAAATGGTCCAACCCCGGCAAAAGCAATAGATCGCCCAGGGCATGAGAGGAAATTGCAACCGGGGATCAGCGTGACAGGTATGTGTGTAGCGTAACATGAGTAAAACACTGGAACAATACGCCACGAATACAAGACCACACGCTAGTTTATTAAAGAGTGATCCATGCAAGCGATGTCCGGTTATCGTAAGTGTAGAAAACGAATAACAAAAAAAGAGAATTAATCCGGTAGGAATCATCATTCCCGCAATAAATAAGAGACGATTCGCCCATAGAATGTCCGGGCACGTGTGATAATCCCAGGAGCCGACAAGGAATTCACCATAAACGAAGGTATTAAAGGAATAACGCACTGAATTGCGCGTCTCTCCTTCCACAAGCGAGGCTTGGCCTTCATCGATTAATTCACTCAGTCGAAATGTGGAAAAGTAGGTGAAGTAATCGGTTCGCACATCTTCACTGGTGGCCTGAAACGGATTCATATAGACGTGATCTGTCCCTGTCCATGTGTGAGCCTGCACATACATAAACCACCCAAATAACAAAACAACGAGAGATCCCGCTCGCCAGGCAAACAATTCAAACGGCCCACGCGTTCTGAGGAAGATCCAGGGAAATACCAACACCATGAAAACGGCGTTTAGCTTTGTAAAAAGCGCCGCTACAAACACCCAGGTGATTCTCCAGTAGTTATAACGATTCGCGCTACGATTGATCGCCATCACGAAATAGAAGAATGCAGACCCCAGCAGACACGTCAGTGCATCGTTTCCGATAATTGCGCTGTGTACGATGAAAAAGGGATCGATTGACCAAAAGATCACCACGCCAAATCGCGCCACCCACGACGACATGTATAGCGCGGCTCGATAGATGAAAAAGAGGCTCGCCATGGAACAGACCGTTCCGAACCAGGACCAATTCTGTACATTCCCAAGAGCTGCTGTAATCAGGTAGTAAAGAGGCAGTTGCGGATATTCAAAGGACTGGGTCGTCCAATCATCTTTTACCGATGGAATTCCACCTTGATGATCAATGACATATTGTATATAAGCACAATGAGTTCCTAGATCGTTGATCCAGCTAAATTGATAGGCGCTATTATGATATGAGACGCGTAAGATCAGCCCGACAATAAAAAATAGAAACAACGCGGTTTTGAGCAGCTTCCTTCTCGCACGAAGCGTATTCACTCGCATTAGTAAAAGCATAGGAGTTTAGCCCGCCTTGGGTCAAGGCCCCCGCCAGATTACCGTTTCACCACCAGAGTGAGGTCGATTTTCTTAAATGTGGCGGTGTTTAGCCCGGTCGTTTCAAAGATCAACCAGCCCGGATCGGTGGTGTTCAGCTTTTTCCAGTCGTCAGTCGGGAGCATCAAGGCTCGCGGGCCCGGTTGACGAAGAAAATCGATCGCCTGTTGCGGGCCGATCTCAATCTGAAACGTCTTCACATATCGGCGCATCTCCCACGTGACACTCGGCTCATGATAGGTCACTGTGGCAAATTCTGTCTGCGAGGTGAGCGCCCAGCTAGCCTGCCGCGCCAAGCTCTTGGCCGGAGAGAGTCCACTCAGCCAAAACGGCACCACAAATAAAACCGCAGCGAACGTCAGAGTGAGCCCGCTCGGCAGCCAGCGCAACTGACGCGAACCCGCGCGGCTCCACAGATCCGTAAAGGCCATCGCGAGCATGGGCAAAGCCGGGAGTGTGTAATGCGGCAGCTTGGTGATCATCAACGTAAATACGACGAAGATGACGGCGGCTTGCGCAATCAAATAGAGCGCGAATCGATCCGCAACAAGGCGAGTTTTGAATCGGCCCCAACCCGGCCAAGGCCACGCCAATGCAGCCAGACCGACTGGCACCAAGAACGACCAGGGAAACGCGCTCAGGAAAAATAGGGCGAAGTAGAGCGGTAAAAGGACGAGATACCCGTATAGCGTGGTGGTGCCATGCAGATCCATTGATGTGGCCATGTGCCCGATGAGGTGCGTGCCAATTTCTTCCGACCAATAGACACCCTTTGTCTCGATGTAGGCCGGGATCGCCCAACAGAGTACAGGCACGCAGCTGACGGCGACTGCTATCACCGACCAGCGCCAGGTCTTCGCAAAATAGAGCAGCGGTACGCATGGCAACCACGCTTCTGGCCCCTTCGTAAGAAAGCCAAGCGCTAGACTGCCTACCAGCGCAAGCCAGAGCCCGCCCGCCTCGCCGCCGCGCTCGTCCCACCGTCGCTCTACGCCCATCAATTCCCACCCCAGCCACGCGGTGAGCGTCATGAAAAAGACGAGAAGACCATCGGCAGTCGCCACGCGACCCTGCTGCATCATCTGACACGAGAGTACGGTGAGAATCGCTGCTTGGAGCCCGTCGCCGCGACCACGCCCCATCGAGCGCATCCATAAAAACACGATTACCCCCACGCCCGCGCCAGCCAGCACGGAGGGCAAACGCGCCGCTAATTCCGTTTCGCCGAATACCCGGTAACAGGCCACCTGGCACCAGTAGATCATCGGCGGTTTCTGATAACGGGGCACTCCATTGCAATAAGGCACCACGTAATCGCCGCGCTGGATCATTTCACGCGAAGCCTCGCTGAACCGCGTTTCATCGCGATCAATCAGCGCCAGATTCGCCACTTGCGGCAACGCGACGAGCACCAGCCCTGTAAACAAAGCCAGTGCCCATTTCCAATCAGACTTCCGCTCCATGCTAGGAACTGAGCGTGCGACCACCCACCGCCAGCGCCGCCTCTTTCACCGCTTCCGACATGGTGGGATGCGCGTGAACCGTTCGGGCGAGGTCTTCCGCACTGCCGCCGAATTCCATCAGCACCACCGCTTCCGCGATCAACTCGCTGGCGTTACTCGCCACGATGTGCACGCCGAGCACTTTATCTGTCTTCGCGCAGGCGATGATCTTCACAAAGCCATCAGCCGTATCCGCGGCCAGAGCGCGACCATTTGCCGTCAGCGGGAATTTACCAATGCGGACTTCGATGCCCTTTTCTTTCGCCTGCTCTTCGGAAATACCGACGCTCGCGGCTTCCGGCGACGTGTAGACCACGCCCGGAATCAAATCGTAATTCACATGGCCCGGTTTGCCCGCCATCCGCTCGACGACCGCCACACCTTCTTCGTGCGCTTTATGCGCCAACATCACGCCATCGATCACGTCGCCGATCGCATAAATGCTCGGCACGCTCGTTTCCCAGTGGCCGTGAGTCGCGATCCGACCGCGCTCCGTCAATTTCACACCCGCTTCTTCCAGACCCACGCCATCCGTGTAAGGCTTGCGTCCCACGCCGACCAAAACGATATCGGCGGAGTAGCTCACTTCTTTGGCATCCTTGACGCCGTGCAAGGTCACGCCCTGATCGGTGACTTCCGCGCTTTGGATTTTGGTGCTGAGTTCAAATTTCATTCCCTCTTTCTCAAACGAGCGCTGGAGCGCTTTCGAGATATCGGCGTCGAAGCCCACAGCGGCGATCCGCGGTAAGAACTCGATCACGGTCACTTCCGCACCCAATCGACACCAGACCGAGCCGAGCTCCAGTCCGATCGCACCAGCGCCGATGACCAGCATCTTCTTTGGCACTTCCGTCAGCGCGATTCCCTGGTCGCTACTGATGACTCGTTTGCCGTCAAACTTCAGGAACGGCAATTCGATCGGCACGCTGCCGGTTGCGAGCAAAATCTTCTCGGCAGTCACCGTCTTCACGTTGCCGTTGGAATCGGTCACGGTCAGCGCGTTCGGGCCGGTCAACTTGCCCTTGCCGGAAATCACATCCACTTTGTTTTTCTTCATGAGAAACGCCACGCCGCCGGTGAGCTTGCCCACCACTTCGCTCTTGCGCTTCATCATCGCACCGAGATCGAGCGAGACGTCTTTCGCGACGATTCCATGTGCGGCAAACCGTTCCTTAGCCAAGTGAAAGAGCTCGCTGCTCGCCAGGAGTGCCTTGCTGGGAATGCAACCCACGTTCAAACAGGTGCCGCCTAAGGTTTTATCCTTCTCCACGATCGCCGTCTTCATCCCGAGTTGAGACGCGCGAATCGCAGCGATGTATCCCCCGGGTCCGCTTCCCACAATAACCAACTGGTAATCAAAATCAGCCATACGTGAAGACTAATCCAACTTCCCCTCACCTGCCAACACGAGAACTGAGGCAAGATCTCTCAGACTTCAAAAACGAGCTAAAATGAACGATCGCCGAAAAGAGGTTCAAGGTCACGAGACCGCCATAAATTGCACCGAAATGGAACGAATCCTTTATCCCTTGAGCTCCGCCTCCTGTCACCAAAGCGACAACTTGAGCTAAAATCGCGTTATGAAGGAGCAAAAGCACCGCAGCAACAGAAAGGTGGATAAAAATAACGACACTATAGTGGACAGGTTTCATCTGAAATAAAGAAATTAAAAACACAGGCAATAAATAATATGCTCCATACAAGACATTAATGCACCTAGGATCGCAATTAATAATTACTCTTAGCATCGATCCATACGAAATAGACAAAACACTTTCAAAAGTATAGGAACTTTAATATTTAGTCTAAGCGTGATTGTCGGCCATAGCCACGCGTAGGATGTATTCCTGCTCAATTACAATGGTATTAATTCTGATGGCGATGGGGATACAAACTGGGGTAAGCAGACCCAAAAGAATGTTGCGAATTAAAGCGGATTTTGGCGTTCTCATCATTGGCGAAATCCCTGCCGAGAATGACATCATATTGGTGGTGATTCACAGAGACGAGGGCCTTCTGATTGTCGTTCCTTTGGAACTCGAACTGCTTTTGTAATTGTCGAGGACCTTCGGTCAAAAGGTTCCTCGGTTCACGCTTGGACCTTGCGCAGAATATCTTTCGCAAAGTAGGTGAAAATGAGATCCGCCCCGGCACGCTTGATCGCCAGTAGCGACTCGTCACGGGCTCGTTCCAGATCGAGCCAGCCAGCCTGCGCTGCTGCGTGAATCTGCGCGTATTCGCCGGAGACCTGGTAGGCGGCCACGGGGAGATCGGTACTGCTGCGCACAGCGGTGATGATGTCCAGGTACAATCCGGCCGGCTTCACCATCAACATATCGGCACCCTCTTCATCGTCCAATCGCGCTTCCACCAGCGCATCGCGGACGTTCGCGGGGTCGAGTTGATAGGTGCGCTTGTCCAGGCTCGAGGTGCCCGCCGAGGCCGCGCTGCCCACGGCTTCGCGAAAAGGACCGTAATAGGCCGAGGCGAATTTCGCGGCGTACGAGAGAATCGCAGTCTTGATGAAACCCTGCTCATCGAGTTCCTCACGAATCACGCTGATTCGTCCATCCATCATGTCGGAAGGTGCCACAACATCTGCACCCGCTTCGGCCAGCAGCACGGAGTAATCGGCGAGAATTTCAACGGTCAAGTCATTGGCGACATCGCCCGATTGATCCAATACGCCGTCGTGCCCGTGGTCCGTGTAGGGATCGAGCGCTACATCGGCGATGACAAGAACCTCTGGCACTTCCGCTTTGATCCGGCGAATGGCGGAGAAAAACCAATTCTTTTCTGAGAGCGCGTAGTTGCCGCGACCATCCTTCAAATCCGAGTCGATCTGAGGAAAGAGCGCGACCGCCTTGAGACCGCGATTTGCCAGATCCCGCACCTCCATCAGCGTATCGGCAACATTTAACCGATCCATGCCTGGCATGCTCTTAATACGCTCGGAGGCACCCTTGCCATCCTTCACGAACAACGGCTGCACGAGATCATCGGACGTCACGTGAGTCTGTCGAACCAGAGCGCGGATTGCATTATTCTGGCGGTTACGTCTGGGTCTGCGGACCAGATCTAATGGCTGAAAGTAAGCGGAATTGATCATTGGGAAACAAAACTCTAACGACATTCAGTTCGAAATCAAACATCCCTCATAATTTGATGCTACATTGCCGGATTCTCTCTTTACCCTTTCGCGGATTTCTCTTTACACTTCACCCCCTATGAAATCTCTCCTCCTCACACTCGTGATCGGCGGATTTTGTGTGACCCCGCTGTTGGCCCAAACCAATAACGCACCGGCACCCACTCCCGCTCCTCCTGCACCAGCACCTGCGACGACTCCTGATTCCGCCACCCCGCAATCAGGTCCGCGACCAGACACCTACACGGTCATCAGCGGCGATTCGCTGTGGAAGATCGCACAGCAGTTCGATACCTCTGTTAAAAAGCTGAAAAAGCTGAATAACCTCAAAAATAACAACCTCAAGCCGGGACAAGTTCTGAAACTTCCTCCGGCCCCGACGCCTACTCCGACACCAAAAGCGGCGGCCAGTACGCCCGTCGCAACTCCCTCCCTCGTTTCGGCGACGGAGGGCTCGGGCGTCGGTGCGACAATCACAGGCTCAAATGAAAACGCAGCAGATTCTTCCCCTTCTCCTACGCCCAGCGTATCGACGACTTTGCCTCAGGCGAAGCGGAAGAAACTGCCGACAACAGACGATTCAATCGCCACAAACCCCACGCTTCTAGGCGACTACTACCATCCACCCAAAACCCCGGCAGCCGTCACCCCTCCGCCACCACCTTCCACATACGGCTACACACCGGCAACCCCCACCACCACTGCGGCTAGCGCGATAGGGACCAACCCCGCGAGCCCCACGTTCAAGCATCTGAGCTCCACGCAAATCGCCCCGACGCCCGTTAGTCCCCTCACCGCGCATTCCAAGGGCTTTTTCGGTTTCATGAGCCACGATGATTCCTCCCAGCAGAGTGATTGGGCGGTCCGTTTTCAGCAGAGAGCCGAAGAACTGGCCGCGCATCACATCTCTTATGGGCAATCGTGGCGTCCGCCGGGCGAATCGCATTCTTGGGTGATGGACTGCTCGAACACCTCCCGCTACCTCTACAAGGTCACCACAAACCTGGATTTGCCTCGCACCGCTTCGGATCAATATTACTACCTGCATCTGCAAAATCGCGCGTGGGACGTGCCGATGACCGCCAAGGATGAGCCGGATACCGTTTACCTGGGCAAGCACTTGAAGCCCGGTGATCTGCTGTTCTGGGAGAACACCTACCGCCCCGAGCGGCAACCGCCGATCACTCACGTGATGATTTTCCTAGGGCAAGATCCTTCCGGACGCTGGCTGATGGCCGGCTCACAATCGGGCCATGATGGTGAACATCACCACACCGGCCCGGATATCTATCAATTTGATCCGACAGCGCCTTCCGGTGGATACACGACGTGGCTCGGGATGGTCCATCACAAGGGCCGGTTTGTGGCGTTCGGTCGCCCGCTCGCTGCGGACCCGACCAAACTCGCCTCGAATTGAAGACTAAGACCACGTCTTGCGAAACGTCCGCATATCCTCCGGCATTTCGCTGGTGACCTCGATTGTCTCACCTTTCCAATCAAAACGCATCCGGCTGGCGTGAAGCGCGTGTCGATTCATCAATAGTTTCTCCGCGTGCTCTGCAGTCCATCCGCTCTCGATGAACCGTAAATAGAGCCCGGCATCCGGCCCATAAATCTTATCGCCCACCACCGGAAAACCGAGATAGGCCATATGCACGCGCAATTGATGCATCCGCCCGGTGTGGGCCGCTAGGCGCACCTCGCTGTAGGCTGCGGCGCGTCGCTCCACCCAATACTCAGACCGCGCCGGAAACGCTTTCACCTCTGGCGTGGCCTCACGAATCACGCCTTGCTTCAGCCAAATCGGGTTCGTGGGTGAGATGCCCAGCCGACCCAGCGGCGCATCAATGATTCCGTGGTCCGCTTCCGGCGCACCCCAGATCAAGGCGAGGTACTCTTTATGCACGCCGCGATTCATCGTGAGCTTACCTAGAATCGATGCCGCATCCGCAGTTCTCGCCACCAAAATGAGCCCACTCGTTTCGCGGTCGAGCCGATTGATTAATGCAATCAATTCACCGGGAAATCGCTCCTGCAGCCACCCCAGCAAAGTCGGCTTGCCATCCGGGCGCGTCGGGTGCGAGAGAACGTGTGGCGGTTTATCGACCAAAAGGAAATCGGCCCGCTCGCACACCACGGCGGGCTCGTAGGGAGCCTCCACGCTACCCCACTTTTGCGACTACTGGCGCGCTGGTATAATTGCCCGCTGTGCGGAATTTTTGATAACGCTGATCCATCAGAACTTGTGGGCTCAGCTGCTTAAGTGCCGCCAAATGCCGCAGAATGGCCTCTTTCACGCTCTTGGCCATGACTTCCCAATCATGATGCGCACCGCCCAATGGCTCCGGAATCACTTCATCAACAAGCTTCAGTTCCGCCAAATCCGGCGCGGTCATCCGCAGGCATTCGGCCGCTTTTGGTGCTTGAGCGCGATTCTTCCAGAGAATTGCGGCACAACCTTCTGGCGAAATCACCGAATAATAGGCGTTCTCTAAAATCAAAACGCGATCGCAGATTCCAATTCCCAGCGCACCGCCGCTACCGCCCTCGCCCAGCACCACGGCCACGATAGGAACGGAAAAATTAAACATTTCGCGCAAGTTTTCGGCGATTGCCTGGGCCACGTGCCGTTCTTCGGAGCCGAGTCCAGGAAACGCACCGGCCGTATCGATAAAACAGATGATCGGCAGGTTAAATTTATCCGCCAAACGCATCAATCGCAGCGCCTTCCGGTATCCCTCCGGATGCGCCATGCCGAAATTGTGGCGAATTTTCTGCTTCGTGTCGTGTCCCTTTTGATGACCGATCACCATAACGTGTTCGCCACCGATCTTTGCCATCCCACCTACGAGCGCTAAATCGTTCCGAAACACGCGATCGCCGTTCAATTCCGTAAAATCTTGCGCGATTAACTTCAGATAGTCGTAGGTGTAGGGACGGGCGGGATGCCGCACGATTTGCACGCGTTGCCACGGCGTGAGCTTCGTGTAAATCTCCCGGCGCGCTTCCTTTAATCGATCTTTCAGCGCATTCAATTCGGGCATCACCGATTCCGCTTGCGGCTGCAATTGCAGCGCCTCGATCTGTTTTTCCAGGTCAACCAGCGGCTTCTCAAATTCCAAAGGGGCAAGCTTCATGTGTGTAATGGCAAGCCGAAGAGAATCGCAAATTTTGCCCGCTCTTCACAATCCCAATGTTTTGCCTAGTTGTTAAGCGAGTGAAAAGCCTGGAGCGCTCATAAGTGGTCTAACCAGCTTTTTGCGGCTCTAATTCCCGCGCAATCTTCATCGCGCGCTCGGCCATCACGGAGCGGCTTTTTTCAGGCAGATTGGGATCGAGAAAACCAAGCGCATGGGGCGGTTTAATCACGCGAACACCCGCCTTTTCTTGATCGGCAGCGATCTTCAGCTGGAATTCTTTCATCTTCGTCCAGTGCATCTTGGGCCGGAAATGGTGCTCGGCATGGTAACCGTTATTGAACCAGAGCCAGTTGTAGAGCGGGTGGTAACTGCTCACACCCCAGGCAATCGGCTGCTCCGTATCGCCGCTGTAATGCAGGTAATAGCCGTTCAGGTAGGAGAGGCAATGACCCAGGTAATAGATGAACTTCCAATTCACAAAAAACATGCCGATGTAGAGGCCCATAAAGCCAACGATTTCCACAACACCTCACGCTGCTTCCGATTTATTCCGCAGCCCCAGCTCTTTGATAATCGCAAACGGATCGTCTCGAATGTAGCTGCAGAACGTGTAGCTCCACACGCTCTCCGCGTCTCCATCGTGCCCGTGCCGATAAATCGATGCCCAATCGATCGTCTCTCCATCGTCACCGGGGCGATCGCTGTTTCCGCGATGGTGGCGGGAGTGAACCGCGTCATAGCAGACCTGCGAGAATCCCAACGCAAACGATTGCATCAAGCTAAAGAGTCGATTCAGCAGCTCTGATTTAAAGAAGGGGTTGTGAACGAAATTATGGCCGATGCTCACAGCGTAGGTGAACCCGATGCAGACCAGGGCTAGCCAATTCCATTTCCAGTAGCTGAATGACAAATAGAAACAGATGACCAGGGCGAAATTGAGCAGTCCGCAGACGGCGGGCAGCGCATCCCAGTAGCTGTAAGCGAAGAAAAAGCGGGGCGGCTTCATAAATCTCCCGCCTGAGTTTAAAAAGAAAATATTCGCTTTTCAAGCTTAGACATGTGTCGACATCGCATCAGACGCCGCCTTCGCTACACTTTCTCCGACATCATTATCGGCACGACTTTTATCCGTAACTTTGCCATTTCCACGTAATTCGTTAATCGCTTGCATTAAATAAAATACCACCTAATGGTTTAGCGATCTCTTAATCGTATCACGATCCCAGGAACCTATGAGCGAAACCGCAACCACACCGACACTTTCCCCCCTCGAGAAGATAGCCATGATGGCTGCACCGATTTACGCCTTCCGGAAATGGATTTATGTGGCATGCAGCCTCACATTTCTCCTGCCTCTGATTCTGGATGCGGATGTCCAAGGGTATCTTCTGGATAACAATGGTCACCTAGCCTATTTCGGAAACAATAATCTCTCCGGGTTTGACTTGATGTTCCCGTGCTACTCTCAAATAGATTCACGGGGTTGTCCTTACGGCGAAATTCGGGATCTCGCCCATCGGAGTTTTGATCTACATCCCGCTGTTCGTTTTGTTGGGACTATCGTTTACGAAGATCGCGGTTCCCAAAATTCTCGAAACAGGTTACGGGGTGTTTCTCGCTGCGGCGATTCTGCTACTTCCGTTCACCTACTTTCCCATCACCACGATCGTGACACCTGGACTTCCGGGATTCACGTTTCGCCCCGCTTACCCTGATTCCGGATGGGTTTTCCTCCTGCTCTGCGGGCTGATTCTCGCAGCGAGCTGTTACGGGGCGGCGGCGAAAGACAAGGCGGCTGCAGCGAACGCGGCCTAGCAGAATAATCTATTTCGGTTCATCCTCGTGAACCAGATTGAGGCTGTCGGCCCGAAGCACGAGAGTGTTGCCATACAGCTCGAGTGAACCACTCGCCTCGACCGGACGGGCGGCCCACTCGATATTAAATTCCAGCTTTTCACCCTGCTCGCCCGCCAACATCACCACGTAACCGTTGCCGGAGCTGTCCCGTACCAGCAAGCCCGGGGGCACGCCACCGCTGAGACACCGAATTGCGCAGCCCCGATGAACCTTGCCCACCGCCGGTCGCATCGCGCCGAAATAGCACTTTGTATCGACCAACTCACCCGTCAGCGTCACGTCACCCAGGACAACGCCGTGCAATCCTACGGTAGCGCTGTCGCCGAGAACTTTTGTCGCCTCAGGCTGGTTGACTTCCAGCATCACCATGTTCTTCCAGTAGAGCAGACTACCCGTCAATTGAACGTGTTTGCCATCGCCCTTTTTCAATAAATCGGCAGGCAAAGCAAACTTACCCGAACCGACCAAGACCAAGTTCTGCCCACCGGAATCCAAATGCAAAAGCGGAATCGGATCTGCGACCATGTCGCCGGTGAAGGTCCGCTCCACGCCAAACTCGTAGCCGCCACCTTCCACCGGATTTTGCAACCACGCGATCACCGCCATGAGGCACGGCACGCCTATGGCTAATACCCCCACCACCCATCGGAGAAATTTCACCTTTTGTGGGCTTGGCGTCTTTTGCCAGCCGATGTAAAAATCACCTTGATCCGGCGCTTCTTCGAGGATCTCCGGTAGCTCCACACCTTCACTTTTAGACTCCAGCTCTTTCTCCTGGGGATGGATGAAAATTCGGTCGTCTGCCAGAGCCACGTGATAGGTCGGAACCACCTCTGTAAATGGAGGCGGGCTGCATCCATCTTCCGCGCGATATTGATAAGCATGCCACGGACAGGTGATGCAATCGTAAATGATGCGTCCCTCACCCAGCGGTCCGCCTTGATGCCGACAGACATTCGAGAGCGCATAGGCTCGCCCTTTGTGCCGGAAGAGCGCCACGGCTCGCCCGCCTACCCAGACCACCTTACCAATGCCCTCTTTCAATTCATCCGCCGGTCCAGCGTCGATGTAACCATCCTCACGCAATTTTTCGGCCTTACCACGCTTCATCCACGCCAACACATGCAAAGTGGCTAATGCAAAAAAACCGACCCCGAGCAAGATCACGTAGACGGGGCTGCGCTCCGATTGCAGCGCGCCGAGCGCCACGTGGCAAATCAAGAACGCATACGCGACGTAAACACCCGTGTGGAGTGTTTTCCAGACGGAAGCGCCGAGGTATTTCAGCCAAAAATCGTGGCTCGTCGCAGCCATGACAAATAGAATGATCAACGCCGCCAAGCCGAACACTTCAAAGGGAAATTGCCCGATTTCCATGGGATGATTCCACCACACCCAGTAATCAGTTGCGTATGCCGTATAGGCACTGACAATAGGGTTTGCGTCCCCCACCCCGTGAAACTGAAAGATCGAGAAACCGCCGTGGACCAACCCCAGGAAAAACATCGTCACGCCTAAATGTCGGCGATTGTAGAGCAGAGGAAAGAAGTTTCGATTTAAACGGCAGAGCGGTCCAATTGCCAAAATGACGTGGAGTAAAATCAACGCCGAAAGGGCGGTAAATCGAATCACGAACGTCTCGAAAGTGGTGTTCGGATGAAGCGTCCCGATCACCGCGCCGTACCCAGCCAATCCCAAAAGCAACAGTGCCGCCAGAGTGCCGTCGTACCACTGCTTCTGGCGATTCCAGAGAACGCCTTGAAACGTGGCCGACATCTAGTGGTTCTCCACTGCCGCGAGGTTACACGACGCCACGATTTCGCTTCCGTGGATCTGGCTCACCAGAAATACCGAGCCCTTGGCCGTTTTAGCCTCTTCGGGCAAACGATACCGCAACGGCTCGCCGCCCCAGAATCCTCCGAGAAACACCGCATCCCTAGGCAACTCCGGCCCCGAATTACTGGGACTCCAATAGACGCACAGAGCGGGTTGATCCAGCGCAACATCTGATCGCAACTCCAGCTGGCGCGATGTCCCCGCTCCGTCTGCAAGAACGTGAGTGATGAGAGATTTTCCATCAACCTTCAATTCACCCAATTCGACCACCTGATTCAACGCAGCCGGCACCAGTTTTTCCTTCACTGGAAAATCAGAGATGGGCTCGTGCACTTTGGCCAAACCGGCAACGACCAACACCGTGGGAACAATCAACAGCAAGATCGCCCACATCAGAACTTGTGTCGCGCGTTGAGTTGCCGAGCCGACCCATGTGTAGCGGGGTGCACCGCGATGACGAGCACCTAGACCACGCTTCAAAAGAACCGGCCAGAGCGCGATTACGCTGGGAAACGTGATCACTCGAAAGAGCCATGATCCCTCCTGCACATCATGTCCAAACCAATGCCGAACCGGTCCGACAATGGTAAATATCACGGCAAAAACGAACCCCAAGATCGAGTAGATGACAACCCCGTCTAAAATCCACTCGGCGATCAGCATCTTATTCTTTTTTTATATGTTCGCTAACGACGTGGACTGCATCGTGAGACAGCCAAGTCATGAGGCAACGTGCCAGATCGAGTCCGCTGTGACAATCCTCTAAGTCGTGACCGGGCCGATAAAACCCAAAGCCCGCGCCGTACGCTCTCCCGTTCAGCACGCATGCATCGCTTCGGCACTCATCAATCTGTCGGTCGCCCTTCGCCATCAAAGTCTCTCGATCACCCTCTACCTCAAATTTCCAACCCACAATGCGACTATTTGGAAACCACTCACGCAGCCCCACGATGATCTTTTCAGCAGGGCGCATCCGCACCACGATGTCCCCCAAGCGACTCGAAATCTTGCCATCGACCAATTCTTCGCCCGTTTCAGTCGTCACGCTAACCACGGTGAAATCGCACAAGGCAGCCGCATGGAAGATCGCGGTGATCTGCGGCTCTTTATTGGAAATTCGAACCAGTTGCCGTTTCAGCTCCTCGTTCGTGCGAAACGAGACAATCTGGATCTCGTTTCCCTCAAAGTCTGCTGAGGGCACCGAGGCATCGCGCCCCCGGCAAACGATCACTCGATAACCGGCCGCAGCGAAGGCGTGCGTGAGCAGAAGACCGAGTTTCCCAGTGGAATGATTCGTGATTCGACGCACCTCATCCAGAGGCTCGCTTCCTGGACCGCACGTCACGAGTATGGTTCCTCGGTTCACCAGTCGCTCCGCCCAAAGAAGTGCTGCCGAACGATTGCCGGCATCGTTTTCAGATCCAACACGGTGAGAAAATCGATCGTCCGAAATTCGCGATCAATCGCGGGTGGCCCGCAGATCTTACCGCCAATTCCCAGGTACGCCCGCAGTAACTTGGGCGGTGCCGGACATTCCTGACGAGCCTTTTCCGGGTCTGCGGACCGAATGACCGCTACGCTCGGCAGCGGGTGAGTTTGGAGTTCCGGTGGAGCTAAAAAGCGACGAGCCAGCTTCTCGTACATCGCCCAGCCCTGGCCTTCGTCTTGGGAGGTCAGTGAGCTGCAACCGATCAGGTAACGTGAGCCTTCTGCCTCTGCGTACCGGGCGATTCCCCGCCACAACAAATGGAGCACGTTCAGGTTCCGGTGCTCCTTATGAACGCAGGCGCGCCCCAGCTCCAGAACTTCGGAACGAATCGACTCAAATGGGCTAAAGTCAAACTCCTGTTCGCTGTAATAGCCCATGTTCCGCTTGGCGCTGATACCGGTTTGCATCCGATACGTTCCGACAACGAAGCCCTCATGCAAAATCAAAAGATGGTCGCACACACTGTCGAAGGCGTCCACGTCCAGGCCCGTCTCAGCCGATTCCGCCAATCCCTCGCCCAACTCCACGTTAAACACCTCATAGCGCAGGCGTTGCGCCAGGGAAACCTCAGCAGAGCTCCCCGCCACGCGAAATTCATAGGCCCCGGAGACGCCCCGTACATTCGCACCAACACCGGCAGCATCTACCGTGCTTTTATTCGACTCGTTATTCTTATTCATCATGAGGTTCTGTCGACCAGCCGACGTTATCCTTACACAAAATATTAATCGGTGTCTTGTCCCGACTAGGGCTGGTGGCTTTTCGCATCAGTCGGATCGGTCGCCTTATCGCCGCTTACACCAGTGGTTAATTCGAGGGAGTCGAGCTGATTTTGTAACTTGCGACTGGAACATGCGCTCCCGGTCCCTATTGTCCGAAAAAAGCCCAGTTTTTAACACGATCACAACCATTCAGTAACGTCACCGACGCATTCCCCCGCCAGCTTTGAACTCATCTGGACCTCACAACGATATGAAAACAAACCTCCTCCGTCGTCTAGTCGCCCTGGCTGCCCTCCTTTTGTCCGTGAGCTGGGTGCAGGCTGGTGACCTCACCATCAAGGGTTCTGACACCATGCAGGTGATGAACCAGTCGCTCGCTCAAGGTTACATGAAGACGAATCCCGGTGTGAATCTCTCCGTCTCTGGTGGCGGTTCGGGCGTTGGCATTGCCGCTCTCCTGAGCAATACGACGGATATTGCTGCCGCGTCACGGCTTGTTAAACCGAAGGAAGATCAGGAATTTCTCCTCCAAACGGGCGTTAAACCGAAGCATGTGCCTGTCGCTCTGGATGGCGTGGCTATCTTCGTCAACTCCAGCAACCCCGTCAGCGAGTTAACGATCGCACAGCTCGGCAAGATCTTTGATGGCGAGTTTACGAGTTGGAAACAGGTCGGCGGCAATGACCAGCCGATTACAGTTTACAGTCGCGAAACGTCGTCGGGCACCTACTCCTTCATTAAAGATGAGGTGCTCGCAGGCAAAGATTACACGAGCCAGGCGCAGACGCTCCAGGGGACCGCAGCGGTCTATGATGCCGTGAGCAAGGACGTCCAGGGAATCGGCTACGGCGGAATCGGCTACAATCAAGGCGTGAAATTGCTCAAGGTAAAGGCGGACGATAAATCGCCCGGCTACGTGCCCACGGAAGAGAATGTGGACAAGAAGCTCTATCCTCTGGCCAGAACGTTGAACTATTACCTCAATCCCCGCACCACGAACCCGGATGCGATCAAGTACATCAGCTGGGTCCTCTCACCCGAGGGCCAAAAAATAGTCGTCTCCTGCGGTTATTACGCGTTGCCAGCGGCTGACGTCGCCACCATTTCCGCTGACTTGAACGGAACCACCGCAGCAGCCGCTGCTCCCAGTCCGACTCCGGTTCCCCTTGCCACCCCAATGACAGAACCGATGGCCAGCGTGCCAGGCATGCCGCACACCAACCCAATGATGCCAGCCACCCCGATGGAAACGCCAATTCCAACCCCTGCCCCGATGGTGATGGTCGTGCCGATGCCGATGCCCGGCTCCGGTGACCAAACTGCCTCCACCTACTGGACGATGATGAAAGCGATGGAAGAACGCGAGGAACGGGTCTTAGTTCGTGAAGAGAAGATCGCATCGCGCGAAGCAGCCGTAGCAGATCGCGAGTCGAAAATGAACCAACGCGAGCTCGATCTCATCGGACCGTCGCTGCTGAGCGCCGAGGAGCTCGAGCAGGTGCGCAGCTCGTTGTTGCGGCGCCTTGCAAGCGTGCAGGCGGCGATCGACGCGCGGGCTGCCGCCGAAGCGGATCCATACGACGATCAGCCGGTGGGCAGGACACTCCGTGCTGCAGCTTCCAAGAAGGCGGTGCAGGAGCAGGCCGCAACCGTCACCTCCCACCGAAGCGCACACCCAAGCCGCGCGGCAGCACCCGCCCGGCGCCGGCCGGCGCCTGAGCGGCGGGAGCTCCTCCACCGATCAGCCGGAAGTGCAGCCCTGGGTGCTGACCTGCAGCCCGGCGCGCGCGTGGGCGATCGCTTCGCGCAGCACGCTTGCGACCGTCTCGTTGGCGACGCCATAGCCGCCGCGCGGACCGCCGCCGATGGTGGAGGCGAACACGGTCGTCAGCACGTGCCCGTCTCGCCTCACGAGCGGCCCGCCCGGAGTTGCCGGGCCGCACCAAGCCGCGCAGCGGCGTGAGCAGGCGCGAGCACGGGCCCGCGTCCGTAGGCGTCCTGGGTGATGATCGTCTGGGTCGCGCCGATCCGCCCGGGCTGGACGTCGAAGGGACCGTTCTCGGGATATCCGAGGATCGCCCCGGGCGACCCTCGGCGGCGAATCGCCAGGCGAGCCTAGCGCCGGCAGGCTCGAGCCCCGGGACGCGCAGCACGGCGAGGTCGTCGGTGGGGTCGTAGCCGATCGGCTCGGCTGCGCAGCTCCGGCCCCGTCGCCCCGACCTCGACCGTCGTGTCCTGCTCGCCGGCGACCACGTGGGCGTTGGTCACGACCACCTCCGGGCGCCGCGACCCAGCCGGAGCCCTCGATCGCAAGGCCGCAGGCGCGTCCCGAGCACCCGGACGACGCTGCGCGAGGCCGCCCGGACGCCCGGCTGGTCGAGCGATCGCGCGGGTCGGGCGCGGCGACTCCGGGCTGGGACCGGCGATCGAAGGCAGCGGGTCGAGCCGCGCGAGGGCGTCCGAGGATCGGCCCGCTGGGCGGCAGCATCTCGTTCAGCTCGCGCAGGATCGCCGAGCGCTGGATGTCTGCGCGCAGCTGCGGCCTGGCCCGGCGTCTGCGCGGACGACGGCGGCCACGATCCAGACGATCGCCAAGCCCAGGGCCGCGCCCAAGCAGGCCCCCATGGCCCCGTCGAGCAGCCCAGGCCCGGGCACGATCAGCGTCCGCCGCAGTCTGAAGCCCACCCCCTCGAGGCCGTTGGCGAGGATCGCACCGCCCAGCAGCGCCCCGATCAAGCCGAACGCCGGCGCGTAGGCGAGGAGGAGCCGCGCGGCAGGAGTAGAGGACCCGACGCGAGTTCCGATGAATGCACCTAGGGCGAATCCGCCGAAGGACAGCACCCCGACGATGAAACCCCTGGCGGAACCCGAACAGGGCAAGCAAGGCAGCGAAGGCGACGATGATCCAATCCAGCCGGGTCATCTGCCATGTTCTACAGTCCCCTGTGACCGCTCACCACGCCACCAGCGCCTGCGTCGCGCCGCCCCGGTGTTGGCGCTCGCGGCCATCGCGTTCCTCGTCGGGGCGATCGTCGGCGCTGATCACGGAGCCTCCGCCGGGCAGAGCGTGAGCGAACGATTCGTGACCGCCTGGACGCAGAGGCGACTACGCGACCATGTACGGCGATATCGACCCGGCCGCGCAGCACGCATCTCGGCCAGCCGCTTCCGCGATGCCTACCTACAGGCGTGCGCACGGCGACGGCGACCAGCTGAAGGCGGCGGGCCGGGCCCGCGAGCAAGCCGGCGTGTTCGGCGGTGACCGATGCGGGTGCAGACCCGGCTTTGGGGAGTCCTCGAGCAGAACTTGCGCTGCCGTGGTCGAGACTCGCGAAGGCGAGCGGGTGCTCTGGTCGCACTCGGCCGTTTTCCCGGGGCTCGGAGCGGGCGAGGCGCTGAGCAGGAACATGACCCTGCCGCCGCGCGCGGCGCTGCTGGCTCGCAACGGCACCGTCCTGGCCGAAGGCCAAGCCGAGCGGAGCCGGTGTGCGCGAGTCCCCGCTCGGCGACGCGGCGGCGGCCGTGGTGGGAGAAGTGGGCCCGGTCCCCAAGCACGCCAGGACGAACTGGAAGCGAAGGGAGTGCCGGCGCAGGCGATGTGGGGACCAGCGGCCTGGAGTTGGCGCTGGACTCGCGCTTGCGGGGAAGCCCGGTGGCGAGCTGCTGGCCGGCGGTCGGGTGCTGGCTGCCACCGCGGCCAAGTCCAGCCCCCCGGTTCGCACGACGATCTCCGCCGGGCTGCAGCGCGTGGCCACCGAAGCGCTCGGGGGCCAGCTGGGAGGCGTGGTCGCGATGGACCCGAGCAGCGGCGAGATCCTGGCCGTCGCCGGGCATCGGCATCGACGACCTGCAGCCGCCGGGCTCGACGTTCAAGATGATCACGCTGAGCGGCCGCCCTGGAAGCGAGCACGTGGCCACCGCGAAGAGCGTCTACCAGTACGCGACTTACGCGACCTTGGACGGCGTCAAGCTGAAAACGCCAACGGCGAGGCCTGTGGGGGCAGCTGGCGCTCGCGTTCGCGGTGTCGTGCAACTCGGTGTTCGCCCCGCTGGGCGTGAAGGTGGGCGCGAGCGGCTGGTGACGACCGCCGAAACGCTTCGGCTTCAACCACCCGCCGGGAGTGCCGGGGCGCTCGAAAGCAGCCTCCCGCCGCCGCTCGGATCCAGGGCGAACTGGATGTCGGCTCGACGGCGATCGGACAGGGCGAGGTGCAGGCCTCGCCGCTCGAGATGGCGACCGTGGCGGCAACGATCGGCGACGGCGGACGCGCCCCAGCCCACCTTCGAAGCGCACGTCGCCCCCGGGCTCCGTCCGCGAGCGATCAGCGCGGCCACGGCGCGCACGGACAGGCGCCTGATGATCGGCGTGGTGCGCGAAGGCACCGGCACCTCGGCGGCGATCCCGGGAGTCGTGGTGGCGGGTAAGACGGGCACCGCCGAACTGGGGTCCCAGAGCTGCTCGGGAACGGGCGAACATGGCTCCGAAGCAGGCAGCTCAGGCGAAGAGTCCGAAGGCGGCAAGAGCGAAGAGAGCTGCTCGGGCAAAGATCCGCAGAACACCGACGCTTGGTTTGCGGCGTTCGCGCCTGCCCTACACCCGAGATCGCGGTGGGCGTGCTGATGGTCAAAGACGGCGCCGGCGGCGAAACAGCGGCTCCGGTCGCGCGACAGGTTTTGGAGGCGGGACTGCGCTAAGCCTCGCCACGGCCACACGCACTTGAATAGAGGCGAAGCGCCGGGTGCGACGCAGCTAGACGTCCAGCTCGGCCGAGGCCGTCTGGGACGGGTTCAGCGGGATCGACGATCTTCAGCTCGAGCGGCCGGTTGTCGAGCGAGACGATTTTGATCTTGTAGAGCAGCAGAGCGCCCTGGGTTGGGCCGTTGGCGGCCATCGTGTTCAGGGCCGGGAGACGCGAGCCTGGCTCCGAGCAGCCCGCCGCGATAGGCGAATTCGTTGGTGTAGTCCGGGACTATCGGGGTGTAGACGTTTTCCTGGGTGTCGCTGATCGTCAGGTTGGTGGACACCGGGTGGGGCGCGGAGGTCTGGTTGTAGACCTGCATGAAGACCGCAAACCACTCTTCGTCCGGGACGCAGCGGCGCTGGGCGGGCGTCAGGCCCTTGAGGTAGGCGGCGTCCTCGGTGTCGTAGGGATTGAGCTCGCGCGAGAGCTGGACCTCGTAGATCAGCGGCCCGACGTTCAAGTAGGGCGCGTTCTGGCCGGACTCGCCCGCGTAGGTGCCGGTCGTGACGCTGGGTAGTGCGAGTTCTCCAGCAGGCGCTGAGCGCGAACACCGGCACGAGCGAGCGCGAGCAGCCAGAGGCGAGGGTCTTGCGGTAGCGACGGTTCATGCGGCGGGCAGTCTATCCAGCGGCGACCGTGACGCGCTGCTCCGCGGCCGCCCGGCCTCGCCCTCGAGGATCGAGCGCAGGCGGCGCATCGCGCGCTCGTTCTTGCGCTTCAGCCAGCGGCGCGCCCCGAGAGCCTCCATCATGCGTCGGACAGGTCCGGGCTCGGTCTCGAGCGTGAACCGGACGCGCGTGGCGCCGTCCGCGGCGGGAGCCAGCTCGTAGACCCCGAGCGTGCGCATGCGGTTGTTCTTGCCGGTGCGGCCCACCTCGACGATCCGCGGCGGGGCCGGCGACCTCGGTGAACGTCGAGTCGGCCCAGCTGAAGCGGTTGCGCGCGGCGCCTTATCGCGGAAGCGAGCACCGGCGCCGCGACCGACGGAATCCTCCCGTGAGCAGGTGCCAGTCCACGAGGTAGTGGTCTGTGAACTCGGGGTGGTTGGCGATGTCCTGCAGGTAGTCGAAGACCTGCTCGCGCGGTGCGACACGATGATCGACACTGTCAGGGGATCCACGCGCGGCAGAAGTCTAGTGACCGGCGCCCCGGCAGGCACGGCGAGCTGAGCCACTGGCGAGCTCAGGCCGCGCGAGCGGTGAGACGAACGGTGTGGCCGTGCTTGAGTGGCGCACGCTCTCGCTCGCCAGCGGAGTCTCGCGACGGCGCGGCCGGCACAGCTCGCAGACGATCCGCTGCCGCGAGTCGCCGTAGACGTGGATCTGCTCCCCCACCAGCGGGGTGCGCCCGCAGTCGGCGCAGCAGCTGCGATCGGCCTCCAGAGTCCCCAGGCCGCGCGAAAGTACCCGCTCGAGCAGCTCCACGTGACTGGCAAGCGATTGCATGATCAGACGGATTTCGCCGTCCGGGCCGGCGATCCTGCCGCGGATCGGATCGAGCCGATTCGCCGCGCGAGCCTTGGCGTGAGAACCGTTTGGCAGCCCATCGATCGGGGTATCGATACAGCGTCCGAAGCTGCGGTCGTCCCGCAACGGGGATGCGGGAAGGCCACGATGCGGTCTTCCAACAACTTTGAGTAAGACCCAACTGAACGAGTTAGCGGAGAAGAGGGCACGATTTGCTTCGGCTTCGCCCTATCGGAAGACGGCACAATCCAGTATCGCGGTCGTGGCAGTGGTTTTGCGGCAGATGGACAAGCGTGTGTTATTCTCCGCACTTATCGCGATCACCTGATGACGGCGGACAACTCGTTTCTCGAGCCGTTATGGCCGAGCGTGAAGAAGGCAATGGATCGGCTCATCCGGCAAGCAAACGCGAAGGGCCTCCTGGATGGTTCACAGCATAATACACTCGACACTTCTTGGTACGGTGAGGTGTCTTGGTTAAGCGGTCTTTTTTTGGCGGCACTCCGTGCTGCGGAAGAAATGGCCCAGGTTATGGGGGATTCCGAGTACGCCCAGAAGTGTCGTGGACTATTTAAAAAAGGATCGGAGTCGCTGGTCCCGGAGCTATTCAATGGCGAATACTTTATCAATAAGGTCGATCAAAACAATCTCGACGCAATTAACTCAGGAACCGGTTGCGAGATCGATCAGCTGATGGGACAAAGCTGGGCTTGGCAGGTGGGGCTGGGCCGCATCTTTCCTGAGAAGGAGGCGATCACGGCGCTGAAATCACTCTTCCGCTACAATTTTGCTCCCGACGCCGGTCATTACCACCAATTGATGAAGGTGGGCCGTTGGTTTGCGATGCCGGGAGAATCTGGGCTTCTCCTTTGTACTTTTCCCAGGCCGGACTGGGATTTTAAAAGAGCGGCTGGGAAAGGTCCGGATTGGGCTGCCCTTTACCTAAACGAATGCATGACCGGTTTCGAATACGAAGCTGCCTCAAATATGATTGCGGAGGGACTTGTCCAGGAGGGACTCTCGGTCGTACGGGCGATTCACGACCGATACGCCCCGTCAAAGCGGAATCCCTATAACGAAATAGAATGTGGAGATCATTACTCGCGTGCGATGGCCAGCTATGCCTGTTTTATTTCAGCGTGCGGCTATGAATATCGTGGGCCGGACAGCTACATTTCTTTTGACCCACGCATCACTCCAAATAGCTTCAAAGCGGCGTTCACTTCAGCACAAGGTTGGGGGACTTTTACTCAGGAAGCCACTCCCGCACGAATGGAGGCGAGTGTTACGATCAAATGGGGTTTGTTGCCACTGAAAACTTTGGGATTACAGCCTGTCGAAGGGTTTCACGTAAAGGCTGTACAAGCTCGTTTTCAAGGCACTGTCATCAACGCGACCTTTGATACACTGCCTGATCGCCTGAATATAACATTCGATAGCCCCTTGTCATTAAAAAGTGGAGAACGCTTGGTCGTAACGCTTATCTAGCATAAGCCCACAAAATCAATTTATGAAAAAGCTCACATCTAATTATTTCGTCATGATTATCGCGGCAATCCCGCTTCTGATCACCTCGACATACGCAATTGACCCGACACCCACAAATACTCTGTGGATTGAGTCTCTGGACCTTACCAAAATGACAGTCGGGTGGGGAACGCCCCAAGCGCAGAAGTCAATTGAAGGAAATCCTATTCGTTTGCAGGGCGTCACCTATTCTCATGGTTTTGGGACCCATGCGGTCAGTCGGCTCGAAATAGCACTCCATGGGTCGGCGACACATTTCGATGCGGTAGTCGGCGTTGACGACGAGAAGCAAGGTAGTGGTTCGGTTGTGTTCAAGGTGGTTGTCGATGGAAAAACAATGGTGAAGACAGCCATTTTACATGGAGGTGATAGTCAACACCTGTCAGTGGATCTCTCGGGTGCACAGACACTGGTTCTCGCGGTTGGTGACGGTGGAGATGGTATTGAGTCTGACCATGCGGACTGGGCGGACGCCAAGCTCACGTTAGCCGAGAATGCCTCCACTAGGCCGGAAGCGGTTGCCGTCACTCCGACCCTCCCGGATCCACCGAGGATGATCGTTCCCCCACCCGTGGCTACACCCTCCATACATGGGCCTCAAGTCATTGGTGCCACTCCGGGGCGTCCGTTCTTATTTCTGATCCCTGCAACCGGAGACGCTCCACTCAAGTACACTGCTCAGAATCTTCCTAATGGCCTTGCGCTTGATCCCGATACTGGGATTATTTCCGGATCGCTATCCACTCCAGGACAAACGCGAGTAACTCTATCAGTCCGCAACGCGACGGGCGTGGCCAATCGCTTGCTAATCATCGTAAGTGGTAACCATTTACTTGCCCAGACACCACCCATGGGATGGAACTCTTGGGACTCGTTCACTCAGGATGTGACGGATCAGAAAATGCGCGCAAGTGCCGACGCCTTTATCTCGGCAGGATTGGCATCACACGGATATCAGTATGTTTGCATCGATGATACGTGGGAGGGCGGACGTGACGCACAAGGCAACATCCAATTAAATAACAAGTTTCCCGATATGAAAGCGCTGGGCGACTATATTCATGCTAAGGGGTTGAAATTTGGGATCTATTCTTCACCTGGGCCGAAAACGTGTGGCGGTTTTGAGGGAAGCTTCAACCACGAAGACCAAGACGCGCAATCCTATGCAAACTGGGGCGTCGACTACCTCAAGTATGATTGGTGCACCTACTCAAAGATTGCCGGAGATAATCCAACCTTGGATCTCCTGAAGAAACCGTATCAGGTCATGCGAGCGTCCCTCGATAAGGTAAATCGCGATATGATCTTTTCCTTTTGCCAGTACGGAATGGGGGACGTGTGGAAGTGGGGTGGGGAAGTCGGAGGAAATCTGTGGCGGACCAACGGCGATTTAGCGGACAACTGGGATGCTCTGAGATCGACGTTTGAGGCTGAAAATGGTCATCAACAATATGCCGGCCCCGGCCATTGGAATGATCCTGACTTTCTTTCCGTAGGGTATTTCAATTGGGGGCCAATCCATCCGACTCACCTCACGCCAAATGAACAAATTCTTCAGTACTCGATTTGGAGTCTGATCGCCGCACCATTAATGATCGGCGGTGATGTCACCCGGCTCGATTCGTTTACCTGTGGCCTTCTGACGAACGACGAGGCGATCGATATTGATCAAGATCCTCTCGGCAAAGCGGCGGTCCGCGTGGAGAAAGAGGGCTACTGCGAAGTTTGGGCGCGACCTCTCGTCGATGGGAGTCACGCTGTCGGTTTGATCAATCTCGACGATGAAGCTCAGGAAGTCACCGTGCACTGGTCAAATCTCGGAATCACCGGTCCACAAAACGTAAGAGATGTTTGGATGCACCAAAATCTCGGTAAGTTCGACGACGGTTATTCAGTCAAGGTGCCAGCTCATGGCTGTGTTTTATTGAAAATTGAATCAATGAAGCTCTAGATATAGATTTCATCAATACATTATAACGGGAATTTGCTTTAAAGTGACGTTACCGCCTCCGGTAGAACTCTAGAACTCATAGCACACGATCCTTGATTCGTATTTTACAACTAAAAATGCGCATTATCACACGCGATAAAAATTGCTGGCTTCCTACTCGGTGGAACATATGGAGGCGTTCCAATGAAATATTTCGCTAAGTTCCGGCTAGTTACCTATTTGATCATCATAGTTTCCCTTGGCTTCCGCCTGGGAAGTGCCGAGGAGCTGCTTCTGACGGTTCCTCTAACACCAGTGAAGATCACTGCGGTGGAGTCGGGATTAGAGATCGATGCAGGAGATGAGAAGATTCTGACGAATTGTCAGGCCTATCTCGCCAGTCGCCCGGTCGGGTCCCAAACTTGGAGCGAGGAAACGGTGCCCTACCGAGTCGAGTCGCAATCACCGGATCAATTGTCGTTGACTGCAGTCTTTGCGAATTTCAGGGCAGTCGTAATGATGAAACGGGACGATGCGGGTCGCTGGACGATTTCCGGTCAACTCGTTTCGATGTCAAATCAGCCGATCGAAGTGGCCCGCTTCCACTACCTCGACGGCATTGTGAACAAAACGTCGATGAATTTGCTGGCTGGACACACTATTAAGTCCACAGACACTCTTGTTTCCTCCAACGCTAAGTTTGAAACAAGATGGGGGCATTGGGGCGTCCTTTGGCCACTTTTAAAGGAGCCTATTCACGATTCGGCCAATGTCGGAATCTCGAGTGATTACGGAATACTCGGAGCGGATTGGAACAGCCCCGGTTTTTTTGTGGGCTTTACCGGGCCAGGAACCGCCTTCGGGGAAATAGGGATTCGCACGGCACGACCGCAAACGGGATTTTTTACTGCGGTGCTACTAGACGCTGTACAGATCGAACCACATACCACCAGAACCCTGGAGAACGCGTTGCTTTCTTATGGCGATTCACAGGATGAGTTTCGCAATTGGATACTAGCTTGCCGTGGTGCTCTGGGCCCCGCCCGCGTTCGTCCTCCGCTGGTGGGCTACTGTTCCTGGTATCAGCGCGGTTCGAACGTACAACCCGAGGATATTCGTCGGGCCATTCGTACCTTTTCCACTTTTGAAAAACCACCGGGCGGGCGGACGATTCAGATAGACGATGGCTTTCAGGTTTGTCCGGGCGACTGGAGTGGCCGCGGCAAGTGGAAGGATGAGCTCAATAAACTTCCAAAGGAAATCTCCGATGCCGGTTTTATCCCAGGATTATGGGTCGCGCCCACCGCGATTCAGGAGAATTCTCCAGTTGCAAAGCAGCATCCCGATTGGCTTCAACACGATGCCGCAGGGAAACCGTGTATACAGAT
>CAVURW010000124.1:0-37794 GCA_963743595.1 uncultured Verrucomicrobiae bacterium | reverse complement strand
GATTTGACGCTTTCGTAGCAAAACAGCCAATCAACGGTAGAACCCTGAGCAGGGATCGATGTCGAAACGTAGCCCTGCCCCAGCCGACCATCGTTCGGGTGAACGACTAAGCCCGATTTGAACAGGACACTGCCGTCATCGAGTCGCGATTCTACAATTTGAATGCTGCCTCGCTCGTAAATATCCTTGGCTCGAGGTCCGTTGATTGTTTGGTACGACGACCGATTCAGCGTCGAAACCACGATCTTTTCCTGAAGGCGAACACGATCACCGATCGTAACGGCCAGTTCGCGCGGTTCATAGACCGTGTAATCGGCCATTTTTGCTCTCGTGACATCGATCACTTTGGTTCGATTTTCTTTCCGAACTTCGATGCCCTTTTCGTTTAAGCCGACAACCTCCCATTTACCGCCGCTCGCTTCATCCGCGCGACCTGGACGATCCTTTAACGTCAGCCGCATTCCGACTCGGTACGAACTGGGCGAATCGGCAAAGAACTGACCGCCATCCTTCAACTCCGTTCCGTCTTTTAGTTCCTTATCTGTTCGCACCGTCCAATCCAGGGATCCGATCTGACCCGCAGCTTTGCGCTCCTCGCGAATTAACTTCGCCAGTTCATCACCCTGAGCATGCGTGGAGGAAATCATCAGAGCGGTTTCGCACCGACCAAGAGCTTCAACGTACCGCTCCGCCAGCTGCGACATGCCCTTGCCCTCGATAACGTTCCCGGTCGCGATCATCATATCGATAGCCTGCTGAACATAACCGTGAGACCAAGTCCTGGCGATCTCCTTGTCCTCCCATTTGAGTTGTCGCCGCGAAACATCCAGCCGATTGAGGTTCTTTCCCAGGCCTAGCTCATTTACAAGGAAACGAACACCGTCGATAGCCACCACCGAATGCTGTTGCTTCAAATCGCCCTGTAAGACGACCTTGCAACCCTGTTCATGGCAAACTTTCAGTAGCGCTGTCAGCGAAGCGCCGTCACTGAGCGGAGCCTCGTCGACAACGAGGACATTCCCTCGCAATTGGTCCTGCATCCGCTTGCTTAACAGCAAATGGTGAATCGTTTGAGGATTTTCAAAGTCACCCGCGAGGTTTTCACGACTCGCCCGTCCGGTCGGAGCTACCGCAAACACTTGTCGACCTGTGGCTTCGATTTCTCGTTTGAGAACCCGCAAGAAAAACGACTTTCCAACACCCGCAGCGCCCTCAATGAAAAACAACGATTCCTTACCTTCCAAGACGTATTTGTAGGCTGCCCGGAACTGTTCCCGACTGCGCCTCAACTCCGGCATAGTGATGTCCTCGCCCTTAAGTTGAGCCTGCAAATAGGCCTTTTCAATCGATTCCGGCTCCAACGATAACTCTGCGGGAAAGGGAATCGGAATTGCATTTGAATCAGCTATTGATTTATAGGAAGCCAACATCCGGTAACCCACCGAACGCAATTGTTCCTCAATTTGCATATGCGGCCTAAACATGATTCGGCTGCCTGGCTGTCCGAGTACAGCGGGTACGTCAACAAAGCGTTGGTCGTAGATAAGAATCTTTTCCACGTCACTTCGACCGATTAAGCCCCGGCCATATTTGAGCAATTGAGCGACAACCTTCTCCTTTTTAACGACCGTCTCCGTTGTAAAGACTTCTCGAACCATGCTCGCTACGGCATTAACCGCCACCTCGCGAAAAGCCAACCGACCATCGGTTCCCGGAACTGGCTTCCCAATCGTCAAACCCGCCTCCTGTAAGCGCTGCAACACGTCTTCACGCAGTTCGGAATCGGTTACGACCACCTTTTGCGGGCGCGTTTCTAAAACGGCCAGTTGATCCAAGATATGATCGGGAACATTCGGGCGCTCCAAACGCAGCTCAGCGAAACGTTCCTTTACCCGAGCATGCCGACGAGAAAGAGATCAATCGCTCCACGAGGTATTTCTCCTACTTCAAAGACGCCCGATTGACCAACGACCGTCGTGTATCCTTTCTCAAGAAAATACCGAGCGACATTGGCTTGGATTTCATAGTCGAACTGTCTTCTTAAACGGAACATTTCACGGGCATCGAGCGCATAGACTCCACCCCGATCCTTGTCGTAGGTCGTATTGACCACCAACCGATGAAAATGGAGACCGGGATCACCCACACGACTGGCGTTATGAACAAATTCAGCGGCGATCAGTTCACCGGTCTGTTTAGTTTCATAAACACGATTGCCCGCTGCATTGCGCTTGGAAGCATCCCGAGTCGCCGCTACTTCACGTTCAAACCCACGCCACGCTTCATCCACAATCTTGCGGATATCCCGGGCAATCTGATCATCTAAAGCAGCCAAAATCGCCACTGACTTTGGCGGGCTATAACACAGATCAAAATAGAGCAGCTCCGAACGCCTGGCCCGATCCATCGATTTTTCCTTATAACCCACCTGAGAAAATCGACCTTCCAAAACCGCTGCCAACGCATCACGATCAACCGCCTGACCTTCCAACCCTAAACGTCTGGCAAGTTGCCCACGCCAAACTCCCTCCAAAGACGCTTCCTGCGAATAATAATCACCTACTTGCAAGTGCCTATCGAAATAAGCCAAAGCAGCCGCTACCGACGTTCCTTTTCCCAAAGAAATCACAGCCCTCCCTGACCTAAAAAGCCATCGACTTGCTCAACTGCCTCGCCTACAAAACAAGCCAGTAACCCAAAGGCAGTTTTCAACTTTGTCGCAGTCGCCATCAGTAACGCTAACGCATTCCTGCTGTCCCCTTCTTACAAAGATCACACACTTGCACAACGTTTTCGTTGTGGCCGGTGAGTCATGAGAAACTGCTGACTAACTGAGTCGTAAGTCATCCTAAAAACGAGCAGCAGACATCACTTCGACTCACGAAAACATCACCTTGACATCACTCCGCCTAAATAAAGCCATGAACTGGTGTGAAAGTGATGTTTACACCATTAAACACGACTTTTACATCACTTTTGACTGGTGTGCGAAGCTTTGAATCCAAGCTCGAAAATGCGGTCTATCTATACCCACCACTGTCAAAAAACGGCCTCATCGCAGCACGCATTTTTTCTTGTGGCCATAACCCCAAACCGATCATGGCATCTCGTACAGTTTTAACCTCACAACCATTGGGTAAAGCTTTGTATTTCGAAAGTCTATCGTTAATCCATTTGGCAACACGATTGACCGTAACTTTTTCTCCCTCTTCTACACTGTGAGAATAGAGGTCCCAAACAGCGTCTAAGATCGCCAAACCTAGGGGGTCAGGGGCGTCTGTCTCATCAGCATAGAACCTAGCAATTTCGGCCAACCTTTCGAAGGATTTGAAATCATTTTTTAGGATGGCGTTAATCATCAACGGTGCTGCCAATACTTCTAGATATCTATTATTTTCAGGCGTGAAGTCCTGCGTCTCATTTATTGTTTGGTAAGTTTCAAACTCTGGGTAGGTGGCTATTTTGCCATAGAGACAAATTAGTCCCTTATTTTCCAAAGGTTCATCCGTAGAACGCTTTCTAGCAATGTTTATGGGTTTGGTCATCGAAGTTATTTATATCAATTTACTCTGTTAGAGGAAGGGGATAACGACCCTATTTATTCCCCCTACCAGTCAAAAACGGCAGTTGAGCATCAGAACATAATACCTACTTGCGAGACGCTGCGAGCATATCCTCCAAGACAAAAGCAATGCGCTGCTGTCGGCTTGGGGGCAAAAGAGCAACTTCTTCAAAGAGTCTTCGCAGTTTACCGGCAGGACCCTGGGGACGTTTAGGTGGTTCCTGTCCGAGGAGGTGTTCAACAGAAATTTGCAGGGCTTTAGCAAGCTGGGCCAACTGTTCTGGACGCAAAGCAACGCACCTTTGGGAGGGTGAAAACAGTTTTCAACGTCCGCTTGAATGGCTGTCAATAACCTCCGTAATCGGCGCGAAATTTGTCATTATACTTAATTATAATTAATTGTCAATGCTAGATGAGCCGAATCAGCTTTGGGTTGCATAGCAGTCCTCCACGGACGCATAGCAGTCAGTTGCTGGAATGTACTCAAATCTACACTTTTTCTCTGGACTCATCGGTCATAAAGCGTTAACCTTTAAAGAGTTAGGTAAATAACGGTCGGATGACTACCTTCCAACGGAACGGTAATCCGCCGGCTCCCGTTCTAATCTTTAGTGAGAATATTGCAGTGATGGCGGTTCATCCTCAGTAATCACGCCGCTTTGCGGTGTCGGTGTTTCGACAAGGAGGAACTTGTTGGTAGTGGATTCAGTTCACTCCCGCGCCAGGAGTTTTTGACGACTCATTCTCAAATTGAGACTATCTTGGCCACATGAAAATCGTACTTGTTACAGGCGCAAATAAAGGAATTGGAAGCGAAGTGGCCCGACAACTCGCCGCGCGCGGATGCCACGTGTTTGTCGGCGCTCGCAACATTGAAGGCGGGCGTAAAGTGGTCGAGGAGATTGTCTCAAAAGGCCATAAAGCGACGTTTCTCAAGATCGATGTAGCCCATAGTGCGAGCGTTACTGAGGCGGCTTCCGAGCTCTCTAAGTCCACAGGCCACCTGGATGTTTTGATCAATAATGCCGGGATTATCGTGGACGGTGATTCGGCTATTTTGACGCTGACCGAAGACCAAATCCGCGAAACATTCGAGACAAATACGCTGGGGCCATTGCGCGTCACCCGTGCGTTCCTGCCTCTGTTGAACAAGAGCGATTCGCCTCGGGTGATCAATGTCTCCAGTAGCGGCGGGCAACTGGATGGCGGTGCGGATGGCTGGGCCCCGGCCTATTGTATCTCCAAGACGGCACTGAATGGCGTGACGAGTCAGTTGGCGACAGCATTGCCCCAGATGGCGATCAATTCGGTCTGTCCAGGGTGGGTTCGCACCGATATGGGCGGTGCCAATGCCCCTCGATCGCTGGAACAGGGAGCCGAGACGATCGTGTGGCTCGCCACTGAGGCCCCGAAAACGCTGACCAGCCAATTCATCAAGGATAAAAAGACGATGGCTTGGTAATATCTTAATATTTTAGCTGTAGAGCTGCACCCTACGGTGCTAAACCGTGGCATGAAGTTGATTCGTTTTGGCGATCCGGGAGCTGAGCGGTGCGGCGTTATTCTGGGCGACGGACGCAATGTGGACGTCTCCGCAGCTTTTGAGAACTACGATGAAGCGTTCTTTGCAGGGGATGGCCTAGGCGTGCTCGCCCGCTGGCTGCAGGACAATCACCGCGCGCTTGTCGATGTCCCGGAGGGCGTGCGATTCGGCTGTCCCATTGGACGTCCCAGTAAAGTCTTGGGGCTCGGGCTGAACTATCGGGATCAAGTACAGGAATTGCGCGTCGAGATGCCGAAGGAGCCGGTTTTCTTCTTCAAGGCGTCGAGCTCCGTCATGGGTCCGTACGATGATTTGATCATTCCTAATGGCTCAATGAAGACCGATTGGGAAGTCGAGCTGGGTGTGGTGATCGGCATGCGCGCGCGCCGCGTAACGATTGCCGAGGCGATGGAATATGTGGTCGGCTACGTGGTGGTCAATGACTACAGCGAGCGCGATTGGCAATTGAAGGGCAAGCACGCCGATACATTCGCGCCGATGGGCCCGTGCCTGGTCACGCAAGACGAAATCGGCGATCCGCATGAGCTCGGCCTTTGGCTCACCGTCAATGGCGAACTCAAGCAAGAGGGCTCCACGCGCAACCTGATCTTCCGCATCCCCTACCTCGTCCATTACCTGAGCCAATTCATGACGCTCCTCCCTGGAGATGTGCTCTGCACCGGCACCCCCGCAGGCACCGCCATGGGCCGCAAAGAGCGATTCCTGAAACCCGGCGATCTCGTCGAGCTGGGTGTCGACGGGCTCGGCAGCCAACGGCAAATCGTGACTGCAGAGCTGGTGTAATGCGGTCTTCGTTCGGTAACCTCTGAGGAGAGGCCGAATGCAGGTTACAGAAATCAATATCGCCAACTACCCGATGCTTCGGGAACTCTGTTGGAACTACCACCTTCCCACCATTCCCGAGAACGAAGCCTTTGCTCGTTACGAAAATGGGTGGCGGCACGTTGACAAGAATCTTCTCAGCGAACACGAATGGGCCTTCATTCGTGACCTTACCAAGAAGTACGGGAGCGATTGCTTTCTCGGTTAATCACTTCACCATCGTTACCGTCACGGTACGCGAATCGGCTCGGCCCTTGTCATCCACGGATGGGATGGTGTGCGTGCCCGAGTGCGGCGACCAAGCCAGCGGAGTCGATCCGGCGGAGATCCCCACGATTCAGCACTGGCCTGCAAATTAATACTTCGCCCTGATTGCCCTGCGTAAGAAGGATTCTGGGACTCGTCGCTAAGACATATTGTATATCAAACGGTTTGCAGCGAGCTTACAAGCTGCAATATCTATGCAGGAAGTCATCTTAAACTAGCATAGCAAGGACCACCGTCCAGCAAGACTATCAGTTTACCGTGGGATGCCTGTCCGGTGATTTGCTTCTTACCGTCAAAGCTTGTTATTGTATAGATGCCATCGGGTGCTGGAATTGAGACTTCATGAGGCGTTTTTGTTGTTGTCCAGGCGACAAACACTTTCGATTTAGTATTGGTAAAAGAGAGGGCATAGTCTGTGGATTGTTCGAGGCTTAAACGTTCCGTAAAGTGAGCATTATGTAATTGATGGAAGAATGTTGCTGCGGCATTATACGCAGGTTTTGGTTCGTATACCTGTTCGGATTGGCTATGATACATATTGTGCACTATACCAAAGTTAGCTTCTTGATCTTTTGGATCAATCCCATCATCCCGCCAATCGTACCAAACCGTGAGGGGAACGTGAGCCATGACATCCAACAAGAATTCCCGAGCTAAATACTCGCCTTGAGTTTTTTCGTCTACCCAAGTCGTTGCGTAACCGAGTTCACCCGCCATGACGTCTAGCCCTGGCTTTGCGTCTGGGTAATGTTTGATGAGTTCGCGAATTTTTTCGTAAGCTGCAAGAAAAGTTTCGGGTGCTTCGTGTGTATAAGGATGAATAGTTACACCATTCCAATAACAAAACACTCCCGCCTTCCCGGTGGCTTCTAAAAAATTGGTATCTGAGCCGCTTAAGGCAGGTCCGACAATTGTCTCGTCTGGTGCGGTCGTGCGGAGGGCTTTACTTACAGCTAATGCCAGCTTGGCGTAATTCTCGCTATTTGCCTTCGGCTTCCAAAACCAGTCGCCATTAGGTTCATTCCAAATTTCCCAAATAACACCTCGTTTTTTAAAGTGGCTGACCGCCGCAACTGCCCATTTTGTGAAAGCCATACGTCCCGCATCTGAGCATGTAGCCAAGCCCTTATCGTAAAGCGGGTTCGCGTAATCCAATATGAGCAGGGCGTGTATATGAAATGTGTCTAAATCAGCCAAAAATAGGTCATACTTTGAAAAGTCATAATTGCCCTCGGTTTTTTCCGTACTCGCCCAGGAAAAATCCATTCGAACCAAGTGAAATCCGGCTTGGGAAATCATCTCTAACTCGCCGGACCGGGGTTCAGTAAAATGAACATTCACGCCAATATTGTCGAAGGGATTCCCCAGATCTGTAGCCCTAACCGGGCACGATAATAGCAAAAGTAAGACAAAGGCTGAAATGAAATAGTGTTTGTTAAGAATTAAAAAAGGGTTCATCACGATGTGGGATTCTATTTAGAAATGATATTCACCAATGCTCGCACCAACTTCATATCGATGTATGCTGTCGAGTTGCCGCACCAAAAACAAGGGTTAATTCCAAAAATTTCTTCGATAGGCTTCGTTCAGTGAGAGATTAAGGCGAGGCGATCATTCGAATTCGATTTTAACGAGGATAGGAACCCGTTTCGTGCCGGTGGGAGTTTTATTGATTTCGTACAAGCTTTGCCTAATCGTGCTACTGACGTGTGTCACTAATGATTTCGCTAAAGAATTTAGCATTGATTGGAAGATTACTCTTTCCAGAAGCGGATATTTGCGCTATTCATATAGCTGTGAGGCGTTACGTTTCATATATTCTACTGGCTCCGATGGTTGCATTGGGAATGTGGTGGTGGCTCTCCATTTTAATCAGGTGGATTTCCAACTCAACTCTTTAGGTCTCCTTAACTAAGAAGCCTTCACTGTTCATGAGCGCGTCCGTTCGAAAATAACTAACTAACTATGAGGAATGTGCTGAACTTATTGGGCATCTGTCTTATTGCGATGGGGAGGAGCCTTGCCCAGCAAAATGCCCAACCGCAACAAAACATTACTCTTCCAACAAACGATTCGCATTATAAGGCGACCCAGGGTTATGTTGAGGATGTTCCCATAGCAGCCTATCAGCATGCGTCCCCAGCGGCTTTCGAGGCATTTAGGGATTTAAAGTATGGGGTGCGAATTCATTGGGGTATCTATTCCATTCTCGGAAAGCCAAGTGAATCATGGCCCTATCTGAAAATGTCTTATGCAGACAAAGAAGCGTATGATAATCTTTATAAGACCTGGAATCCAACTGGCTTTAATGCCGAAGAATGGATGCAGCTATTTCAGGACAGTGGGATGAAGATGTTTGCATTCACTACCAAGCATCACGAAGGATTTTCCATGTTCAATACCCAAACGCGGGTCAAACAGCGGGTGAACTGGACCGCGCCCGGCGGCCCTGTTCTAGAGGATTGCGACCTCGCCTATAGCATCATGGAAACACCTTTTCATCGTGATGTGGTGAAAGAACTATGCGATGCCGGCCACAAGCACGGTCTGGCAATCGATCTCTATTATTCCAATCCCGATTGGTATGACGCCGACTTTCGCCCGTACACCTCCCATCCCATTGCCATTTCCGATAATCCCTCCGCGGCCAAGCCGAATCCGACGGGAATGAACGCATTGCCAACAACCTCCGAGGAAGAAAAGCGCATGATGGCTCGATATCGCGCTCAACTAACGGAACTGCTTTCCAATTACGGTAAAATTGACATGGTGTGCCTCGATATGTGGCTGGGTAAGAAAGTCTGGCCGGAACTCCGCGACACGATGCTATCGCTACGCAAGCTGCAACCGGATGTCATGCTGAGGGCGAGGGGTATCGGAAACTATGGCGATTACTATACTCCGGAAGGGTTTGTGCCAGGAGGCAAGGAGAACACGGATATGCCATGGTTTGTCATTTTTCCCCTCGCCAAATCATTTTCTTACGACCCAAATTCGAAAGACTACAAAGGCGGCGAGTGGATTATTCGTACTCTCGTGGATACCGTGGCCAAGGGTGGAAATTTCATGGTCGGAATTGGCCCCGACGCTAATGGCAGGTTTTGTCCGGCAGCCCTGGAGAATCTTAAAGTCTCGGGCGACTGGCTAAAAATAAATGGTGAAGGGATATATGCCACACGTCCCGTCCCTGGAGAACTCTGGAAAGAAGGAACCGAGATTCGCTACACGCAAACCAAGGACCACCGCTTCCTTTACGCCTTCTCGCTTCACTGGCCGGGTGACATCCTGACCTTGAAAAATTTCCAGCCCAAGATAGGCTCCGTGATTCAACTGCTGGGCTACCCAACGCAACTGAAATGGAAGTACTTGCCAGGGACAGGGACAGTAATTCAAATGCCTGCTGAACTTCAAGATCCGGCGAAGCAAAAGCAATTTTTTGTCTGCGGATTTAAGCTCAGTCAAGTTCGTATAGAGTGATACTCGGCGGGTGACCCGAGGACGATCTATTTCGATTGACCAGAGTACCGCCTAATCAACGTGAACCGTAAACTCCGCTGGTGCCAAGCCGTCCGAGGACGCCCGAATCTTCACGTCACCTGTCTGTCCAGGCTGCCCTTTCAAGATCAACAGGGCCAGTCCGTTGAAGGCGTGACGTTCCGGGTTGGAGAAGGTTTCCAAGTCGGTGGGATCGCCATTATCCGTGGCCACGATCGTACCAGGGCCACTGACCACCTCGTACTTGATCCGATTCTGCGCTGTTGGGACCGTGAGGCCCGCGGAATCGACGATCCGGGTCGTGAGATAGCTCAGATCCAGACCATCGCCCCGAATGGTGGAATGATCCGCCTCTAATTGCAGGGCCGAGGGCTCGCCAGTGGTTTTGACGGTGGCTTCGGCCCAGCGTTGACCATTCTTGTAACTGACGACTTTGAGTTCACCGGGTTCGTAGAGGACATTGCTCCAGCGCATGCGGTAATGATCCTGAAAGAATGAATCGACGGAGATATCGTCGGAGTAAACCCCGACTTCACTAATGCTGGCGTAGTTTCGCGGACCCAGGTCGGTGAAGGTGATTCTTACGTACCGGGCGGTGGTATTGGTATGATGGACTACTGCGGAGGAAGAGCCGTCCCAAGTGTTCTTGGTCACAATGTTTTGCCAATCCGTGCCATTGGAGGAGGTGCTCAGGATATACTGGTACTTGTCCTCGGTCATTTCGAAGTTGATTAGGATGGAGCGAATGGGTTGATCCTGGCCCAAGTCCACCTGCCACCACTGGTCTTTGCGGCCGTCACTCGCGCACCAGCGGGTGGTCTTGGTTCCGTCTACGGCATTGGCGGCGAGGTTTTGATTGTAAGTCTCCTCGGTGCTGGCGGTGGCAGTGTGATTGAGGGCCAGATTGATGGGGAGCGGTTGATTGGCAGCGCGGGAGCGTTTGCCTTGGGATTTTCCGTTGAGGAAGAGCTCGGCTTCATCGCCGGAGGTATAGACATAAACCGGCGTCACCTTTCCCACGCGATCAGGCCAATTCCAGTGGGGAAGAATATGAGCCATCGGGAGATCGTGACGCCAGTGGGCCTGATAGAGGTAAAAGCGATCCTTTTTGAAACCGCACAAATCGACGATGCCGAAGTAGGAACTGCGCGAGGGCATGATGGTTTTGCCCTTCTCTTTGAGCTCTTCGAGGTATTTCGCGACTTTCTCCGGATCGTGATAATTCAGTACATTGGTCAGATCGGCACTGTACGGTGTGGGTTCCCCTAGATAATCAAAGCCCGTCCAGACAAATTCCCCGGCGACAAATGGGCAATGATCCAAGGCCGCAAACTCCGTATCTGGCGGACAGGCCCATCCGGGAGCATAGAGGTCGTAGGAGCTCATCTGGTTCTGAGCGGCTCCTCCGCCCTGTCCCATATCCACTGGAAAGAGATAGAATCCACGGCTGGAAACACAGGAGGCGGTCTCACTGCCGAAAATGGGAGAGGTGGGGTTGGCTAGATGATACCGTTCATAAAGATCCCAGGGTTGCTTTTGATAGCACGTGGGATAGTTCTGTCCGTACATGTCCAGTCCATGTTGGATACCATTGGGTGCACCGTTTTTATCGTCCTCCCAGGTATCCTGTTTATTTGATCCCACGGTGGTAGGGCGGCTCGGGTCTTCATCATGGGCATAGGAAGTCAGCTTGGCTGCTTCCTTCTTCCGATCGTCGTACCAGAGATCCGGCATCTCGTTGCCAAGGCTCCACATGATAATCGAGGGATGGTTGCGATCCCGGCGAAATTCAGCGCGAAAATCCCGCTCACACCAGTCGGGGTACAGCAAATGGTAATCATTTGGCTTTTTCCCACCCCGCCAGCAGTCAAGAGATTCATCCATGACCAGAATTCCCATGCGATCACACAGATCGAGTAATTCCGGGGCTGGCATGTTGTGGCTGGTGCGGAAAGCGTTGCACCCCATTTCCTTAAGAATCTCCAATTGTCGTTCGGCAGCGCGATCATTAAAAGCCATACCCAGGGCACCGAGGTCCGCATGTCCGCAGACACCGTTGAGCTGCACCCGTTCCCCGTTTAAAAAGAAACCTTTGTCCGGATCAAACTTGATGGTGCGGATCCCGAAAACGGTCTCGGATTGATCAACCAGCTTGCCCTCTTGCTGAACCTCTGTGACCGCTACGTAAAGATTCGGGTGGGCCAGATTCCAGAGGGCTGGGTGGGGAACCGGGATTTGGGTTTCGAATGTTTCTTCCATCCCTGCTCCCACCTGGGTGGCCATAGCCGCGACCACAGCGACCGGATCTCCCGTTTTCGCCTCGTGACTGTCGAGCGCGTAAATCTTGACAGTGGTCTGAGTGCTAGCATCGGTTTGACCTTGGTTGATCAAGGTTGTTCGATAGTTGAGATTGGCGCTGTCCGCAGTCGCTTTTTCAGTAATAATTCGCGTGCCCCAATGGCTCACGTGCACCGCTGAGGTTTTTGTTAGCCAAACATTACGGTAGATTCCAGCGCCCGGATACCAGCGGGACGACTGGGGAGGGTTGCTGAGTCGGATCGAGACGACGTTATCCTCTCCAAATTTGATATGAGGGGTGAGCTCGATTTCAAAAGAGGAGTAACCATAGGGCCAGCCCCCGACAAATTGTCCGTTGATCCAAATCGTGGAGTAGGACATGGCACCATCGATATCGAGAAAGAGATGCCGTCCGGCATCACTGGCAGGAATGGTAAAATGTTTTCGATACCACCCCTGACCCTCCCAGGGCAATTTGCCCGTGTCACCGGGAGCCGCAATGTTAAAGGGTCCTTCAATGGCCCAGTCGTGAGGAAGGTTAACTTGGCGCCACCCCTTGTCGTCAAAATCTGGCTTCACATAGGAAATGTTTGCTCCAGGGTTGCCAGCCGGACGGGAGATCGGAGTGCTCTTGCTTAAATCGTTGGCGTCCGCCAACAAATAAGCCTTCAATTGGGAATAATCTAAGGATTGGTCGTGTAAGTCATCGGGGTCATTTCGTTGGAATAACCAGCCTGCGTCGAAATTTAAACGTTCCCTAGGTTGGCCTGACGGGGGAGGAGACTGGGCTGCCGAAGTCGCGATGAACAAGGTCAAAATCAGCAGGGCCAAATTTACCGTGGGAATTTGCTTCTGGTGCGAAAAGAGGAGGGAAGCTAAGGGAAATGAAAGCATAATTTCAAGCGTGCTGCGAAAGCGGCCAAAAGTTGATATCGATATAATTGTATATATGCATACGCTTACTCGGCCTGTCCATCGGATATTTTAGATCAATTCCTGGTAGCTTGAAGACGGTCTGCGGGGAGTCGGCCCGATTCCTTTGCTTAGTGAGAACAAAAGACTGGTGGTCTACTTTTTCGGAGAAAGATCCGTCAGAAATACATCGAATTGTTCGGTCGCGCGAATCGTGACCTTATCCAAGTCTGCTCCGGCGGCTTTGATCTTTTGTTTTGTTTCTTCTGGCAGGCGGTCGGCCAAATTATTGGAGTAGGGCAGAATCTTCAAACTCAGACTGGGCCAATCCGCCTTGGCAATGCGCCAAAGCGGGACCGCAAAAGCATCTCCATTGTAAAAATTATCAGCGAACAGTTTGTTGCCGATATATAACCGGGCCGCATCACCAATATAGTTGATATTGAGGAGTATTTTCCGGTTTTCGGCGGAGCCGGGAATATCCAGCGTGTAGACGGACGCCTCCTTCCAAGTCCCCTCATCATAGCCTTTTAAGCTGGTAGCCTTTACTCCGGCTTTCTGCTGCAGGTTGGGGACGACCTCCACGCTCGTTGCCCCGGCTAGGCCCGCCGTCGTAACCTCCGCGAAAACGCCATCCTCGGTGGTTTTTTCCTCTGTGTCGGCGATTTTTAGGGAAGGGACGGGCGGGAAAATGGAAACTGTGAACGCTTCCACGGTGCTGGGCTGGAGATGAATTACTTGGCCATCGGCATAGAGAGGAACTTTAGAAAGAAACACTCGATTAATCCCGCCAAAGGGTAGGAGGTAAAACTGTTCCGCTTGCTCGGGGGTGAGAACTACAAAAGTAATGGTTTTGCCCATGGAGTTTTTAATTGAAAGGGCCGCTTTTGTGCCGGGAACAACGGCCTGGGGGGACTGTCCGTCCACGGCCAGCTCCGGTCGAATGCCGTCCAGCGCGGCAAAAAAATAAGTTAAAGAACCATCCGCGTTTGTCAAGTGAGCCAAGGGTTGAACCGTTGCGTAAGCGAGCATGATCCCTCCACAATCAAAATTGACCGGCCAGAAGCCATAAGCACCATCGGGGATCATGATGGGCGTTTGGGGAAGTAGAATGTGACCGGTGGTGGTTCTGAGGGAAAACTGCACGTTGGTTTTGGGAGGCATCGGAACGTAGGGTTGACGATTGGTAAAAAAGAGGAAACCGCTGCCTTGACCATTGGCCCGAACACTCCAACGCAAGGTTTCAAAATCAGTCAAATCCTTCGGGCGTTGATCAGGGAAGAAGGCTGGCATGCTGGCGAGAGTCGATCCAAAGTCCTGGATGAAAAGATTTTGCTCGCGAAGTAAATGGTAGACGCGTCGAATTTGACCAGACGATCCCAATGGCGCCAGAAAATCGTAGTCTTTAAGAGGCATTTGGTTGGGATGATCCTCCTGCATGGTTGACAGTTTGCCGTCGGGGTTCACTCCGCCGTGATACATGTAAAAGCCTGGCATGTTGTTGCCACTACCTAGTTTCACCAATGCCACGACAGGGGGATCGTTCGCGTCAACTTGAACTCTGGTCGTATAGCTGGAAGCCATGCCCGCTCCCATTTCAATGGAAAGGTAGGGAAACGAAGCGATGTGTTTGCTGCGTTCGGGGTGCACGTCCTGCATCTGGGTATTTAGATCCCCGTCATCCCGGACTTCCGAAAACATCACCTGTTTGCGGTAAGCCTCCACACTTCCCCCCCAAAAACCATAAGTGTAGCCACTCCAAAGCGGCAACAGCCCCGAATTGGGAATGGTCGCCTGATTCCAACCGGTCATGGTATAAAATGGAACATCGATGCCCAGTGAGATGGCCATTTCCTTTAAAGCCAATAAGTAAGCGGCATCGCCACATTCATTATCCAGCTGAATGCCGATGACCGGGCCACCATCCTTCCACAAAAGCCCTTCCATCTGTTTAGCCTCTTCCGTAAAGAGTGGTCTGACCAGCGCGAGAAACTTGGGATCAGTCGAGCGAAGATGGGTTCCAGAGTTTTGAACCCAATCGGGAATTCCACCATTTCGTGATTCACCGTGATCCCAAGGTCCGCTACGGACGATCACCTGTAAACCCACCTCCTTGCAGAGCTTCAGAAAATCACGCAAAGATCGATTGCCGCTCCAATCGAATTGATTTTTCTCCTCCTCCTCATGGATCCAGAAGACATACGTGGAAACCACGGTAATTCCTCCGGCTTTCATTTTGAGCAACTCGGTCCTCCATTCATTCGCCGGATATCGGCTGAAGTGAAATTCGCCGACGATCGGCATAATCGGTTTGTCATTGAGCAAAATGGATCGGCTATCTGCCGTGATTTTATCCCCTTGTGGATTGCTCGTTGTTCCAGGGCCGATGGGTACGGCGGTGAGGGCAGGAGCCGGGGTCGTTAAGTCAATCGTCAACGGATCCGCGAAGGCGGTGCCGAGGCCAAGAGGGAGTATAAGAAGGAAGTAAAAATGAGAGACGCGTTTCACGGAGAATTTTTGATGAGTTCGATTTATTTTGACTGGAGCCGGACCAGGATCACGCCGTGCGGGTGTATGGACGTGGAGAAGGTTTGATCAAAAGTACCCAAATCTTTTTGCCTCCAGAGATCGCGAATCTGTTGTGCCCCCTTTAGTCCTAGCTGGGAGAGGTTAAGCTTGGCCGTCAATTCCTGGCGTCCCAGATTGAAGAATCCCAGGGCCATGCCGCCGTTCTCCAACTTTTTGCCCCAGACTTGCAGATATCCTTGGCGCAAAAGACATCGACCGGGCATGCCCATGGGGTCCTGATCGATGTCCAGCACTTCGTCATTTGTCACCAGCCCCCGTGTAAAGTCATCCAGGTTCGACAAATCACAGCCAAGAATTAACGGAGCCGAGAGTAAACACCACATGCTCACGTGAAGATACTGCTCGTCCGGAGTCAATCTGGACGGATGCTCGGGTTGACCGTTGGTGACATCGCCAATCTCCATCATGTCCGGATCGATCCAATGTCCAGGTCCTACGTAGGGAGCCCAGCGGTCCTCTGAAAATGCGATCCCGCAAAGCAACGGCCAAGTATCCTGAATGTCTGTCGTCGTGCGCCAGGAGTTCACCACTCCGGGATATCCTGGGGCAAATTTGAAATCGGCGTCGCAGGATAGGCTAAAATCGATGTCCCGCCCACTTTCCCGCAGTGCCGTGGCCACTTTCTGGGCATGTGCCGGGTCCGGCGGATACCAGTCGCATTTGAGATAATCTATGCCCCACGCGGCCCATTGTTGGGCATCTTGCTTCAGAAAAGAATGAGCCCCAAAATGACGAGGTCCGTCCGCGTCTCGCTTTTGATCCCAAGCGCCGTCGGGATGATCACTGCTGCTGCCAGGGTATCCGGCGTAGGAAACCGTCCATGGCGTGGAGTAAATACCAACTTTAAGGCCCAGCTTGTGAATCAATGCACACATCCCCTTTAGATCAGGAAATTTGGAATTTCCCTGGAGCCCTTGAAAGGAACCGCCTCGGGGCCCTTGCCAGGTGTCGTCGATATTCACGTAAGAGAAACCATGCTGGCTAAGCCCAGAATCCACCAATGCGTGGGCCGCCGCCAGTACCTTGGATTGGTCGATATTGGCCCCCCAGGCATTCCAACTACTCCACCCCATAGCCGGTGCCAGTGCAATTTCATCACCAACGACGATGCGCAATGTTCTTTCAGTTCGCCCAAGCCCATTGCTAGCCCCAAGCTTCACCAAATGTTCTCCGCGATCCACCAATTGCCCCGTAATCTGACCAGTGGCCGAATCTAAATTCAATCCAGTGGGAAGATCAACGGCGGAGAAGGTCATCGGGCGTCGGCCCGTCGCTGTAATGGTAAAAAGAAAGGGGGAACCGGGCCGAACTCCAAAGACGCGCGCTCCCGTTATCCGGGGCGTTTCAGCCGATTTAGGTGTTAATATGATCCGCTCTGAGGGCAGTGCAGGCGGGTCAATATTTTCCGGCGCGCTCCCGGTATAGAAGACTTTGGTAAACAACCAGTCAATATGGGTGGTGTAAGCGTCATCACCCGAGGTCTCAATGAGCAGCTCCAATTGACTCACTCCCCGTACATCCAGAGTAAATTTCTCGGGCACCGCTCCAACCTTCAGCGGACCACTGCGCCAGAGGAGCTTCCCATCTCCATAGACTACACCTTCGGCCGGGCCCCTGTACGTCTGCATGACTTCGTCATCCACTCCCACCATCCCAGTCAATTCCGTACCGGTTCTGTGTAGATCGAAAGCAATTTCGGCAGCTCCTCTCGAACTGATTCCCTTCGAATCCGCCATCCCATGAAGTGTCGGTATATTTTTATCAAAGGTTCGACCGGGCTCGAGTGACCAGAATCCGTATTGTCGCGCCTTGTTCAGACCGAGAGAACTCAGGACGACTGATTTCGGCTCACTGGCAGAATCTGCAGCAGACAAAAGTGCAGGATTACCCAAGCTAGCCAGAAATAAAAGTGCGCCTAAGCGGAAGAAAGCTGGTAGTTCCAAAATATGATTGAGATGGATGGTGCGTGATTTAGAGGCAGGATAGCGTAGCAAATACATCGATATAATCCATATTTCTTAATCCAATATCAAGCAACTTTACGTAACGTCTCCAGCAGGCAAGACGGCACTTAGGGAAGTCATCATGCGGACATCTCTTTCACTGGGCCGCAGGCAAGGCTGTTCGGATGCCATTAGCCCCCGAACCGGAAAGCACCGTTTGGCCGGTTCGGGTGATGGCAATATCGCTCAAATCCCCAGTTCCGCGAACGGTCCATCCATCATTAGTTCGATGAATCACTAACGTCCCGATGAGTGGCATGGATACTTGCTGGCCGTTGATCTCTTTGAGTTTTGTGGGTTGAGTCACGAAAGCTTTGATCTCGTCGCCAGAGGTTTCTACCTCGACGTGATCGTATTGGACATGCGTTGCCGCCAAAGCTCCGCTGATGAATTGGGAGATGTCTTGCATCATTGCTTGGTCTTGGTTTACCCGCCACGCGTTACAAACCAGCAGCCAGATGCAAATGGTGACCAAGCCGTACACGAGCGCAAGCCAACTGAGCCGGGATTTTCTAATAACAAAACCGTACCAACCGAGCGTGACCGAGAGCAAGGAGGGCACCAGTGGCAGCCAGATATGGCCCTCGGGTGAGAGCCATGGCGCAGCCCGGAGCCAGTAAAAAAGCGCCAGAATGTTGCTGCTTAATAGCGCACAGAAAACGGCCATATAGCCCAGCGTGTCGGAGCGTTTATGAGTGGGAACTGAGAAGCCGAAAAAGCCCATAAAAACAAAAAACCAAAAAAACGATTCAAAGCCGGGGACGGCTCCAAGCAAGCCGAATAAACTGAGTAGCCCCATCAGCCCCGTGAACAGGTAGACGAAGCGGTGGGCTTGCGGCTTACTAGATTCATCAGAATCGGGCGACGCTGAAATTGACTCCACGTGCGTTTTGAAAAGACTGGCCTGTTGGTAACGCAGTTCGGGCTTCTGATCCAGAGCCCTCAATACAATCTCGTCCAAACGCACATCGATATGCACCTTTCGTGAGGGCGGTTCGATTTTCTTGCCCGGCAGCTCGCCAGTGAGCATCTCGTAAAAGACGACGCCGAGCGAATAGATATCCGCGCGGCTGTCCACATTCCGCGGATCCGACTTCTGTTCTGGCGCGCTATAGCCCGGGGTGCCGACGACGCTCTGCGTGGCGTTCGCGGGCGAGCCCGGTTGTTCCCTGCCGCTGTCCTGGCCGTTGACAAGCATTTTTGCAATGCCAAAATCGGCGACTTTAACACGCCCAGCCTTGTCGAGGAGGATGTTCTCTGGCTTGATGTCGCGGTGCACTATGCCTCGCTCGTGGGCGAACTGCAGCGCGTCGCAGAGCGACGGCACAATCGCCAGTGCCTGCTCCGGCGTGAATTTACTGGCACGTAAGAGATGACGCAGATTGGCACCATCCACGAATTCCATGAGCAGGTAGAAAAATCCGCCCGCCTGCCCGAAATCGTGGATTGTGACGATGTTGGGATGGTTCAACGCGGCAAGTGCTTGCGCCTCGCGGGCGAAGCGCTCAGCAAACATTGGATCGTCCACCCGTTCCGGCGCGAGCAGTTTGAGCGCGACAAAGCGGTTCAGGGCCTTTTGGCGCGCTTTGTAGACCACTCCCATCCCGCCCCGCCCGAGACACTCGAGAATCTCGAGTTGTGGGAAGTGTGGTGCAATTTGGTCCGGAGGCAGAGGCGTCTGTGCGGCTGCCCGCTCTTCTGAGATGTCGGTATCCGTATGGAGATTCATTGCCATGACGCATTTCGGGCAAAGCCCATCTGGGGCATCAGACGGCAAAGGAACCCCGCACTTTGGGCAATTTGGAAGCGTGTTTGTGATCATGCCTACTACTTAAGGATCGATCTCCGATTGTTACAGCGTGGCTATCGAGCTAGTGTAGTGTCTCGTAATTACCTTTTATATGGGCGACGCAGTTTCTCCTCTGGCAAGGCGTGAGGAAGGCGCATACCCGTAGGTCTGTAACGACCGAACAAAGCAGCCAGAGGAGAAAAGAGCAAGTGCATATGAAAGGTAATTGCGAGACACTACACTAGGGCGGCCGCTAGGTGGCGCATTTCAACCTCCAGATCAGCACCCTCGGCTAGTGTCTGGGAAATCTCCTCGCGATATATTTCGCGAAAACGTTTGCGCAGCCGATGAACCATCACGCGGGCCGCACCTTCGGTCGTTCCCAACCCCTTGGCTACGTCCGCGTAGTCAATGCCGCCGCGGTCGGCGAGCAGGCAGTTTTTGAGTATGTCATAAGAAGCCTTCGGCTTACCCTCTGCCGTGAATTCCGCACGGAGCCGATCCGTGGTCAGGCGGATGAGAGTAAGCGCCCATTGGCGGTCATACGTCTCATCGGGAGCCAGGATATTCGCATCCGCTGCAAACCGGCCTTCGGCAAAGGCCGTGTCAATTTGCGCGTGACCTAATCCGCCGCCCCGCCGCTGGGCCGAGGCGCGATCCCATTCGTTGTTCATGAATCTTTTCATGGCGACGATAAGGAAAGAGCGCAACCTGCCCTTTCCACTGTCGGCGGCATCCAGCCACCGCTTTTCCAGAAGGCGGCAGAAAAATTCTTGCGTCAGATCCTGCGCGTCATGGGCCGATTTGCCGCTGGAACGGGCGTAGGCGTAGAGAGGGTACCAGTAATCCCGGCAGATCGTTTCCAACGCTACTGCTGCCTCCGCCGAGGGTTGGCGTATCGCGAGCACGAGCGACCACCGCGTGTTTGGAAAAGCGCGGGATGTCTGGCTGGAGGTTGCGTTGTTCATGTGGTGGACAGCATCATAACAAAGGACAATTAAGAGAAACGAGGCCCTTTGTTACATCTCACTTCAAGTGCGACCGTGTGTTTTTACGGACAATAACTCGTTGTCGAACGATCCAGCTATCCGACTTCCTAGGAGAAATAAGGGGCCGCTCTCTCTCTCAACTCTATCCATCATCGCTTTGCGGGATGCTGCCGCATGGGCTTCCGCGCGATTAACCGCTTCTATTCCGATTGACTTACCGCACTGCGGGCACGGGCTTTCAGACAGCCTCCTTATCCGTTTCACGTAATTTCTCCAGTAGAACCAAACGTAGACCGGCATAAAGATAAAAAATCCTACGAACGCGACGAGACAGAGAAGCTGGAAAAGAAATCCTAAAATACCCCTCATCTCCATGCGACGGTTTCACAAGATTTATCTGTATTCAAGCGCACTTAGGAGCGCAGCGAAACTTGAGATACCGGTGCGGGATCACCAAACGTGGCGCAACCACGACTTTCATCAGCCTCCAGATTGAAGCCTGCTGACTGAGCCGAATGGGGGAAGCCCGTTCGGTTCGGAGGGTATTGGTTCTGGAGTCACGCTGGCTATTGGATGCAACGTCACGTTGCCTAGCGGGGGATGCGGTTGGCTTGATTGATCTGCCAGACTTGCGCCAATCCATTCGATTGAATGGCGACGAATTGCCGAATTTCAGCGGCGGGGATGACGATTGCGGGTGAGCCGGGGCTGGCGAGTTGAAAGTGACTTTGCGTCTGCGTGCCGTTGGCGCTGCAATCGAAGAGAAAGCCTTCGTTTTGATCGACTGAGATGAGCGAGCCGTCTCCGGTGAAGGTGGCGCAGTAGTTTTGGCTGAGGCCGTCTTTCACGGAGCGAATCACGTTAGGGCCCTTCGCCGTGGTGGGCGGCCAGCAGATGTAGAGTTCCGAGGTCAGGCGGATGGCGATTTGTAAACGAGCCCAGCGCGGGCCGGGAATCAGCTCGAGGATAGGCTCGGCGAATTCCTCGTGCATGAATTGTTTCGGGGAGAGCTCGCGAGTGGTTTCCCAGGTGTAGAGATGACTGCCGATGGAGAGGGCGATGAGCTTGTCGAGTACCAGGAGATTGCAGGGCGGAATCTCATTTGGATTGGGAGCGATCTCAGCGATTCCGGGTAATGTATCAAGAGGAATTTGGCAGAGTAGCGCACGGTCTTCATGATACGCCGAGAGGACCAGGCCCATACCAGAATGATGGAGCAGCCAAAGATCGCCCACCGAGGAGAACGTGGTGGCGTAGATTAGCGAGTTATGTTGAAACGATGGCAGCGATTGACCAATGAAAATGGAGGGTTTCTGAAAGAGATCCGTCTTCGGCAGCGAGACCCTTTCGCTGGCGGCGGGGAAAGGGCTGAAGAAGAGCAGGTCCGAGTGGCTGCGGGAATGGGCACTGAAATAGAAGCGCGGATTGGACGGGATCTTGAGCGTGGACGACTCAGCTTGGCCGAGGAAGTTCGAGCGAATCAGGTGGAGTGTCATCTGATCTGGGAAGGGCTGTTCTTCCGGAAATCCTAGCGCTATGAAATAGTCGTTAAACGCGCGAGCCTTAAACCAGCGCACGGGACTGGGTGATTCCGACTTCAGGGTGAACTGAGTGATGAGTTCCACAGGTGGTCCTGAAGTGATCTTTCGGTTCGGAATCAGAACCGTTTTTTGAGTGGAACGGTGGTGCGCCTCAGACTTGCGCTGTTCCATAAAACGAAAGGCATCGCGGCGCAGCAGATTATCTTCCCGACCAAGCGTCACCAGCGCGGTGATGAGGCGGGATTCACCGGAGGAATAGGGACTATTCGCGAGATGGTGGGCGACTTGCGAGCGGCCTACATCCTCAGCCAGACGCTGCACGGCGAGGTCGGGGTAGGTGTTCTTGGTATCGACCATGAGGGAGAGCAGGTTGTTCAGGCTGTGCTCGTTTTTGGTTTGGCCCGCGATCTTTTTCAAGAGCTCGGCGGTCTTCGCGTGATGCCCGGTGGTGCCATGAATTTTAATGAGCTTGCTGATGCAAACGAAGGCCTGGCGGTGGTTTGGCCACGCTGATTCCAGAAGCGTTACGGCCTCCTGCTCGGACTTAATGCGGTTGAAGAGAATATCTGCGGCTGTCTCCAGTTCACCGACGTTTTTTAGTGAGTTGACCCACGAATAGAGAGCCTGTTTCGCCTCTTCCGGTTGGTCGAGCTCGGTGTGGAGATTAGCGAGCCGCTCCCAGAGCCGTAACTCCTGATAAATGGCGATGGCTTCATGGAACAGACCGGCTTTGATAAAGGCCTCAGCTGCGCGGCGCAAGTCTTTCAGATGATCTTTGTAGATGACTGCGGCCTCCTGGTAAAACTGGCCTTCCTCTAACATTTTCGCGGCAAGATTCAGGTCTCCGAGTAATGCGGAGTAAATGTAGGCGGCGCGCCGGTGTCGACCAAGTGCCCGTTCGCGCTCTGCCAGGCGCAGGTAATGTTGGCGAAGTTGCGCCTGTTGAACAATGCTGAGGTCCCACTCGGAAGCGCGATTGCCACCGCCGATACGGCGCAGGTCGAAATTGACGTCGCGCTGGGAGAGCTCGTCACTCGGGACAGACGCGCCACGTGAGGCACCGGTCGATCCCAGGGAAATCGCGAACTTCAACGCCTCATCTGGGTTCGATTGAAGTTGTTCCAGGAGCTTTTGAATCGAGCTTTCCCGCTTTTTCAGAGAGGGCTCGGATTGAACCATCTTGAGGAGGTTTTGCACCTGAGACTTAAGCCAGCTACCGGAGGCATTCTTGGCGTCTTTACTATTTCCAGCGTTATCTTTGGAGGGATCGTCGGACCCTTCCCCTCCCGGTGAGGGGAGCGGCGGCATTCCCTGGGGATCGGTGGGTGATGGGAAGCGGATGGCGACCGACTTGATTTTTGTATTGAGCGCTATGCCCGGAACGGCTGTGTCCCAGTTCAAAGGCATTCTCTCTAAAGGGGCAAAGAGATTGTGGATGGGGAGAGTATCCTGGGCCTGAAAACCGATCGGCCCCAATGCAGGGTGAAGTACTAAAAGATGGTAGTTATGGACGCGCTCCAGTTCAGAGGCGGTCAGAGCGGGGAGCACATCTGCATGCGCGGGAACAAGGGTCTTATCCGAGAGATGACAGTAGGGGATCGCCAGCGGTGTCTTTTTCGGGATGAGACCGTTTGGCAGTAAAATGAGGGCTCCGGCAGGTGTGCGATCCGCCGCAGAGGTGGGAATCAGGCAAAACCGGACTTTATTCGAAAGGGAATTGCTCGTGATTTTCCACCGGGCGATCTCCGTCAACCAACGTTCCGGCTTCGGCGAAACAATCAGCCACGCTGTCGCGGGACGGGGCGATTTGTCCCGGGGATGCGGAATGAGCTTGAGCGGCAGTGAAAGGGTGGAGGGCATGGTGGTCACAGAACTAAAGCACAGAAGAGCCGGATGTAATCGTCGATGCGATGAACGTCACCGATGGGGTTGATATCGCGACCCAGGAAAAACGGACTGCCGAGTCGTGTGCCATCGGAAGCCCAAATGGGGAGGATGCTGATTTCCGAGAGGATGAAGGTGACTTCAGGAATGTTTCGGTCGGTGGTCTGGAGGTGAAGCATCCCACGATTGTCCAGGATCGCGCGAGCACCCGCTTCCGGCCAATCGGCGGCGAGCAATTGGAAATCCGAGCCATCCGGAGTTTTCACGGGCGTGGCGAACTCGCGCATCTGGGTGAGATCACCCAATTCCCGGTTGTACGGGGCCAGAACAAAGCCTTTGCGGCGTGATTCAAACTCGATTCGGACGGCCTTACCGCGATCTGAAACGAGGATGATGTTGCCGCGCGAGTCAGGGACGATGTGGGTAAGCCGCGTGCGAACGGTGTGCGCTGGGGCACTGATTTTCAGCAGCCATGCGTAGCGCGAGGGGACATATTGGCTAACGGTCTTCGAGGTCGTGTTGAGCAAGACCACGTTTCCGCCACGGCGCGGTTGCGGAAGCCAGATCTCGTTTCCCGTTGCGGAGACCTCGGGAATGCCATCTGTGGCCAGATCGACTGTCGTGGAGAAGAACGGGTGACACGTTTGGCAAACGTTCCCAAAGCGATCAAGGTACCACGGCCCTTCCGAGCCGAGCCGATGAAACGCGAGAAGCACGTCGCTTGCCGGGCACTTGAGGGGGATGGGCTCGAATTGCAGGTGTTGGCCCGTCCAGAAGACCGAGACGATGGTCTGTACATCCTCTTCACTCGTGAGCCGGAAAAAGCCGTTGCCGATCCACTGAAAATTCTTCGAGAGCGGCTCGCGGGCCAGCCGTTGCGTGGTGTTGAGATTGTGAACCTCAATATGCCGCTGGTAGATCACATAGAGCAGGTTATAGCGTTCAAAATAATGGAACGGTGCGCTGGGGAGTTCCTCGATATCGAATGCCGTGAATGCTTCCGCCGAGTAATGCCGTGGTCGCGACCAAATGGCGACGTGCAGCGAGTTATTTCCGGCATTGTACGAGATGATCAGGATGGAGCTGGACGATTGAATGTAGGCGGTGTGCGCGACGCTGCCGGGCAGAGCGGGCATGGTGGCCGGAATCGCCCCGTGGTTCGGTGAGTCCCAGTGCCAGAGCTTGCCGCTTTCGGTGACGCCGATGCAGTAGCCCTCCATCGCGGTGAGGTAAAGTCGGCTGTTGAAATTGGAAGGTGCCGGGAGCAAAAGCGGCGGGGGGCTGGTGCGAATGAACGCCGGGAGATTGGCATCCGGAGATCGCAGGGAGGGCGATTCCTTCGGGAAAAGCGGCTCTAGATTGATTCGCGCCGATTGCAAGGTGAGGGTGCCTGAAGAATTGACGCTGCGCAGGGTGGCTTGACCATCGCGATTGAACGTGAGGACGTAAAATGCGTGGTTGGATTGACTCGCCAGGTAATCGGAGAGCGTCTTTTTGAAATCGGGGTCGGACCACGTCTCTTCGTGAGTGAGCAGGACCAGCTCGCGGAGCGCTTTCAATGGCGAGGTCTTGGCGAGTTCCGCCCAAAGTTCCAGGGCGGCTCCAGGGTGAACATTCACCTCCAAATGCGAGAGGCTGGTGACGAGGCTTGCTTTGGAGGCGAGATCAATGAGTTCCAGCGAGCCAAGGCCGGAGCGGTTGGGCGGAAGTCGATATCGCCATGCTTGCGACGCCTGTTGCTGGGAGGTTTTCGACATCAGCGCCAAGCCAGCGGCAATCGCCATCAGTCGGGGAATGCCCCACATGCGAACGCCGAGATCGTAGATCAAAACGAGATCGGTCTGCGGCTGGGAGATCGGAGGGGCGTTCTTCAGGTAGAGCGCTTCATTGAGAGCCAGGCGTAGGGTGAGGACATCGTCATCGTTAGCCAGCTCGGACATGAGCAGGCGATGAATCGGCCCGCGATTACTAAGATCCGCCACGCCGCCAAGCGCACTGAAATCGGGACGCACCTGGGGGCGGGGAAGGGTGATCGTCGCCATGAAATCACGAACGAGCCGGGCCAGGCCGTGGAGCTCTGGATCGTCCTGGAGCTCCGTGAGCAGAGAAAGAATGTGAACCGAATCCCAGGCGAACGGGGCCTCGGGCTCCTCCGGCAACGCGTCCATGCCGGTTTGCAGTCGGGTACGTAGGAGTTCCGGGGTCACGCGCGCGAGCTGCGGTTCAATCGATTTGATGTGGCTCTTGAGGAGGTTCGGCTCGCCGCTGCCATCAATCCTCAGCAGTGGACTGCTCGATTGCAGGAACTCCAGAACCTGTTCTGCCTGTGCATTCGAAACGGTGTGCGCCTTTTCCGTAAGGAACTGGATGAGGTTAACCTTCGCCTGCAGACCCGAGCGCAGGTCTTGCGGCAAACTGGCCAGCGTGGCTAAACCGGGGTGTTCCCGGAATTTGCCCTGGCAAGCGGCGATGATCAGGGCGATCAAGCCGAGCTTGGGCACGCGGTCGGGAACCAGTTGCAGGAGCATCTGCACTAACTCTTCGCGGAAGAGGAGTGTCGAGCCGTCAAACCATACGATGGCTTCGCCCGTGACATCCCAACACCAACGCGCGTCTTGCTCCGGTCGAAGCCAGAGAAGAGCAGCCGAGGGAATGTAACGAATCGGTTCAGGCATGGGTTAGGCGAAGGTTTCCGGGTGAATGCTGAGGCGCACGGCTCCGCGTGAGGCAGGAATCCACCCGCTATCTGGGATGACCTGAAAGCTTCCGTTCGGATGGATCAATGCCGTCTCGTTCGGCTTCAGCTGGAGGTAATCGGGCCACGAAAACAGGAGGCTGGCTGGAGTGCAACCGAGCGGCCACAAAACCCGATCTAAGTAATAATAGAACTCGCCGCGCAATGGGGGCAGAGGATGACCTTTCACCAGGGCCATGTCCTTTTCAGACAGCGCAAAAGTCAGCGGCTTAAGACGAATTTCCGGGGCTGAATTGACGTAGTTGAGCCATTCTGCGCTGGAGAGGAGAAGCGCCTGCTGTGGGGCTTTGGCCGATCCCAGGTCTGGTGAGCTTGTCGAAGTCGAATCAATCGGGGGCGGAAGGAGACCCGCGAACAGACCCGGTTCAATGACGTGTGGCAAAGAGGGGACGAAGAGGGAGGTGAGCGTTTGCCAGTTGAGACTCGGAAGACGACGGGAGGGCAATCGTGAATCGAGCGGACGCAGCAACACGTTATCGATAAGCTGGTAACGCTCCTGCCAGGGGAGGTGGAGGATCGTGTTTTGGATCTGCGGTTTCGCGGGTGAGATGGGGCAGCGAATCCAGATCCAGTCACTTTGCAGCGCTGCATCCACGTCTTGAATGAGGCGTATGGCACCGATGGAATCGAGCGACGTGGCGGAAAGCAGCCCGACGAAGAGGATGGTACTCGTGTCCTGTTTCATGGGCAAAGGGAAGGACTGCTATTTCGTGGGGGCGGCGGAGGTGGGCGTGTTGGTGGCTTCAAGTGCCTGCCAGAGCCGGTCAATGCGTTGTTCCAGGTACTGGCGTTGCTCGGGGTTTTGCATCCAGGCCAGCCGTGTGGAGAGTGTGGCGAGTCGGTCGCGGAGCAGCCCTAATGAGACCGCCGTTTGGGCGGTGGAACCGAGCTGTTGCTCGATCCATTCCAGATCCGCAGCGACCCGTTCGGGGTCGGGCGCCGGGTTGGACGAGGCTTGCTCGTGCGAGGAATCGTCCGGGGCGGAATCCGGGACTGCCGCGCGATCGACCGAGTCTTGAACCAGCGCTTTCAGCAGTTCCTGTTGTTCCTGGGTATCCCAAATATAGCGGAGCACCCAAAGATCTGACGCATTGGCCTCAGCCCTGCCACAAAGGAGAGCACTGGCGGCGATAACCCGTTGGAGTTTCACCGCGCGACGATCCGAAACACGAATGCCCGCTTGGCGAATCCGCCGAATCAGGTCTGCGTAATCCATCCGAACGTCATCCAGCGAAACGTAGGGCAGTAGTTTCTGAAATTCGCGGATGTCCGCAAACGTGACCGTGGCAGTCACCGCTTTTGAGCGCTCGAAGTTCCAGCCAGCTTCCAGCAATTGTGTCAGCTGATCAGCCGGAACATTATCGCAGTGAACCCGCAGGAGAAATCGATCGAAAAGGGCCTGGAGGGCGTCTTCTTGAGGGAGATGGTTACTGGCACCGACGAAGAGAAGGGCCTCCACGGGGATGTGCTCATGGCCGCGGTGGATGGCCCGCTCGTTCAATGCCGTGAGAAGACTGTTCAGGATGGCGCTATTGGCATTCAACAGTTCGTCCAGAAAGACGAGGGAAGCTTCCGAGAGCATGCCTGCGGTGTTTGTGGTCAATTCACCTTCGCGGAGTCGGCGGATATCGAACGGCCCGAACAGCTCGTTTGGCTCGGTAAATCGGGTTAGCAGGTAAATGAAAGTGTTGCCTTGGAGCCGTTGGCAGAGCCGGTGGACGATCGCGCTTTTGGCGGTGCCCGGTGGGCCGAGAATGAAGAGGTTTTCGCCACCGACGAGGCTAACGCCCAGGAGATCAATTACCTCATCTTTGCTAACGAACTCGTTCTTAAGTTCAGTGAGGATGCCCGTCCGCAAGTGATTACAGGCGACGAGCAACTCTTTGGGAATGGCGTTCATGAGGGGTTAGGCAGTTGACGCAGGTTCGGGGTTTGCAAGGGCGATCTCGATGGCTTCCGCGAGATCGGCGCAGAGCTGCGGGTTATCACCGTAGCTGGAGCGGATCGATTCGAAGAGGGACCAGTCGTTAATCCAAGAATAAGCACGATACTCGATGATTCGATCAATGTAGAGTTGCTTTAATGAAGGGTGATCCAAGAAGTGAACCGGGCCGGTCGGCGGCGTGCTGAGCCGCATGGCGACAGAAGAGAGGGGCCATTGGAGGCCGAACTGCTCGATTCGGGTGACAAGCGGGTCATTTGGCGCGAGTCGCCGGGCCAGATCGAGCAGGCCGGGTAGGTAGACCAGAATCAAGTCGGTCGAGTAGACATTCTCCGGGGTGGGCTCGGGCGCTGGTGCCGAGAAGACCATCTCGATTTCCTCCGGGCCGAGTCGCCGCAAGACCAGCAACTGACTCACCTCATAGAGGAGAGTGGAGGCCCAGATCGCGGCTGGGATGTTCATCTTGGGTGCCGTGCCGCACAAATTCAGCCGGGCGATGCGATCAAAGTCATTGAGTGTCGGAACAATCTTGGCGAGGTCCCGGGGCGTCATGACAAAGCGCTCGGTACCAACGGAGACGTTTCCGTTCTCATAGAGGGCCTGGAGGAAGTGCCACATAGGGGAGTAACAATTGATAGCGGAAGCTGGCGCGCGATCAAGCTAGCACGTGAATGAAACGGTGTCGCGTGAAGCTTTTCGAGGAGGAGAGACGGACTAAATAGTCTTCAATTCTGGAAAGATGATTGATTGGACGCTGTTTCTCCATAGACTAGGCCCTTAACGGTATGACGTATCTGGAAGCGGTGGAGTGGTTAGGGCGTGCGCGACATTTTGGCATAAAATTGGGTCTGGAAGGCATGCGCGCGATGGCTGACCGGATGGGTGCTCCCGAGGCGGGGCTGAAGTTCATCCACATCGCGGGTACGAACGGGAAGGGCTCTACGGCGGCGTATTGTGAGGCCGGTTTGCGAGCGGCAGGTTTTCGCGTGGGTTTATTCACTTCGCCGCATTTGACGAGTGTGCGGGAACGGATTCAGGTGAATCAGGAACGGATCAGCGAAGGAGCGTTTGCTGAGGGCATGACGGCGGTGAAGTGTGCCGCTGAGGAGGCGAGCGTGGAGCCGACCTTTTTTGAGATCGTGACTGCGCTGGCGCTGTGGAAATTCCGCGATGCCGGCGTCGATTGGGTGGTTTGGGAGACGGGGATGGGCGGGCGACTCGATGCGACCAATATCGTTCGGGCGGAGGTGGCGATCATCACGGAGATCGGGTTCGATCACGAGCGGTGGCTGGGCTCAACTTTGGCGGCGATCGCTGGGGAGAAAGCGGGGATTTTGAAGCCGGGTACGGGCCTATTAGTGAGCGCCGAGACGAAGCCGGAAGCTCGAGGGGTTATCGAAGGACGAGCGAGGGAGCTGAATCTCCCGACTAAGTTTGTGTGTGACTCTGCTGACCGCTTTGAAGACCTGCGAATCGTGCAGGGTAAACAGTGGGCGCGGCTAGAGGGCGTGGAGGTGGAATTGGGGCTCTACGGGCCGCATCAAACGCGGAATGCAGCATGTGCCTGGGCGGCGTTACGAGCGCTGGGTCTGAGCGTGGAAGTCGTCAAGACGGGGCTGAAAGCGGCGCGTTGGCCGGGGCGCTTTGATATTTTTTCCGAGCAGCCGCTTATGGTTTTGGATGGAGCGCACAATGAGGCGGGCGCTGGGCAGCTCGCTCTCACATGGAAGGCTTACCTGCGAGCGAAATATGGGTGGAGCGAGTCGGAAACACTCGGGAAGACGCATCTGGTCTTTTATTATGTGAAAGACAAGGAGGCGAAAGGGGTGGTAAGAGAGTTACGTCCGCTGGCGAAACGAGTCTCGCTGGTGCGTTTCTCTAGCGAGCGGGCAGAAAACATAGAAATTTTGGCAGAATTATTTGCGGGTTTGCCCGTGAATCTCTACGGTTCTGTTGGAGAATTTCTGAATGAATTTAAGAGAGATGATGATGGAGGCCCGGTGCTGGTAGCGGGATCACTTTTCCTTGTGGGGGAAGTGCTCGCGGTGCATCGTGGAGAACTAGGCGAATACGAGATGAACGAGCTACTGGAATCGAGTGCAAAAGGAGTCGGTTATGGGCCGGACAAAAGCCGTCGTATTTGACGTTGGAGGGACATTGATTTACCCCGTGGATTCAATCGGGGATACCTATGCCAAGGTGGCGAAGAGGTACGGGTGTAATCTGAACGCAGATGCCATTAACGAGGCATTTCCGAACGCTCGTGCTTCGTGCAAGAAATTGCCCGTCCCGTCGGATGGCAATGACCGTGTGCGCTGGAAAGAGATCGTGCGGAAGAGCATTCCCGACAGCACATTTGCCGATGAGAAGAAGTTCACTTCCTACTTTAATGAGCTCTACGATCTTTATGCGCAGCCAAAAATGTGGGGCGTCTATCCAGAGGTGGTGGAGGTGCTGGAAGATCTACAGGATCGCGAGCTAGACCTGGTGGTTCTCTCAAACTGGGACGATCGCCTAGACGGCATCCTCGATGGTCTGGGCATAGGCGATTTTTTCACCCAACGTTTTATCAGCACAAAGGTCGGTTGGGAAAAGCCTGACCCGGCGATTTTCCGTCACGTGGCGGATGTTTTACGCCTGGATGCGACCAAGGTTCTCGCGGTGGGGGATGATCCCAAATGCGATGGCGAAGGCGCAAAGAAGGCTGGTTGGAAATCTGTGGTGATTGAGCGACCCCGGCATGATCTTTGGTACGTGGTGAAGATGTTGAATAAAAGATAGCGCCCGCACCGGGTTATTTGCCTATCTTTTGTTCATGACCACAACGCTTCTAACGCGCTGCACACTTCCTGCAATTCTCGTCGCTGGGCTCATGCTCGGCGGGTGCAGTGTGCAGGTGCAAGGCAGCGACACAAAAACAGATGACCCCGCCTCAGACAAGACAGACAAGACCGTGAAGGAGCATCGGGACGTTGACGTTTTTTCCGAGGTGACTTGCGACGGTGCGTTTCAAATCGACTGGGTGCCAGGGGATAAGACTCAGGTGGATTTAGAAGGCTCGACTGATGATCTCAAAAAGCTGGAAACGACAGTGGTTGATGGGACTCTTCATATCGCCACAAAGTCGAGTTCCTCGAAACAATCTGTAAGCTTTTCCTTTGTTTCAATTAACGTCAACACGTCCTCGAACTGGAGCACCTCAAGTACATCGAGCACCTCGAACACCTCCGACAAGACAATCATTGTTCATCTCGTCAGCTCTCATCTGACCGATGTCACGTTTAACGGTTCTGGTAATTTCTCCGCTTCCGATCTTGCTGAGAAGCGATTTGCAATCACTCTGAATGGCTCGTCCCAATGCGTTCTTTCTGGCAAGGCCGATCAGGAATCGATCTCCATTAACGGTGCTGGATCGGCTAAGGCGGGGGGACTCTTGGCCGACACCGTCCGTGTGGATATCGCCGGGTCCGGTGACGTTGAAGTGAATCCAGTGCAAGGATTAGAGACGACAATCTCTGGGGCTGGATCAATACGCTATCGAGGCAACCCACAAGTCAAGCAATCGGTAGCCGGTTCTGGATCGGTCACCAAGGAATAGCAAACGCTATTTTTGGATGACGCGAGTGCCCGCGATGTAGTCGTGGAGAAACCGTTTATTGCTCAGGAAAAAGACCGAAACCAGCGTCAATCCGCATGTGTAGAAATGCAGGGGTACGAGAAAGGACCTGGCGAAAAGCCGAACCAGGGAGATCGGACGGTTATCAACATCCACAACTCCAACGTTCATCGTAAACTTTCCGAAGGAATTACCGAGGATGAGGTGCATGAATGAAAGAGTGAAAGCGTAGAGAAAACTGGGGTATGTGAGCATTACGAATAGGAAGAAAGCGGGCGCGAAACGCGGAAGAAAAACTTGACTGAGAACGCGATCAATGGTCTGCGCAAGTGTCAGCGCAACGATAACCAGGGCCACATGGATCGCGGTGATAATAAGAGAATCGATGAAACCGGCTGCCATCCGACGTAGGACTGAGGCTGAAGTTTCGGAATCAAGAGTTGGTACTGCTTTATGCTTGAACGGCAGTGGGTTGCGAACTGGGTGGATGATCTCAGCCCGTCGCGTTTCAATGGGGTCAAACGGCGGTCGCTCCATGATCTCTTCCAACGGCGTCCAGCGATTAATGCCCAGACCTTTCGCGAGCTGAAGGTACTTCAATTCACCCGACTCGAGCTTTTGCGTGACCTGTTTATAGGTAAGCGGTCCGAGCGGTTCTTCATTCCCGCGATAGATGTAGAAGAGCTTGGACATGTCCAGAAAACTACCCGCTCCCGAGCTTTCAGCCGAGCTTGTTCGGTCGAGTAGACCACGACAAAAATTGCGGACTATTTTGCAAACGGTGCGTAGCCGCGCCTGCCTCATTTCGCCTATCGTATCCTCGCTCGAAGTCCGTAGAACCTGCAACTTGAGGGCTGTTCGACTCAAACGCTATGAATACGCAAACGCCTTCGGCCAAGACTATCTCTCGAATGAACGATGGACGTTACGCATTTGCCGATTATTTGAAACCGCTGGTCGTCGTTTGCGCGCCAGATTACGGGCGATTTGCGCCGATGGTCGGGGGTTTGAGGAAGCAATTCTGTACAGTCGAAGAGGTCTCGGATTCGAACGAATTCGCCAACGTTCTTGGATCGAAGCGTCCGTCTGTAGCCATCTTCGGAGCCTGGTCGACGAAGGACGTGGTCGGTCTTGCCACTGCCAAGGCGTGTCGTGAATTGTGCAGAAGCCTGGCTTGCTCGTGCTTCTTCATTTACGACTCTGGCATGGATGGGGCGGTCGAACGGGTTCTGCCTCTCGAGCCGGATGATTTTTTGGAATGTCGCGAGCCAGTCGATATCCTCCTCTATAGGCTGCAAATGTGCGTGGAATCGCGTCGTGGTCAGAATCGATTGCGCCTGCTTAAACGCGCCTCTGAAAGTGTCGACACCGGCATCTTGATCGTCGACGCTACGGCCAAGGAGTTGCCCATTATTTTCGCGAACCCCGGTTTCGAGCGCATCACGGGCTACACGGCAAAGGAGATCTTGGGAAAGAACTGTCGATTTCTGCAAGGGAACGAGCGGAATCAACCGGCACTGGATACGCTGCGCGCGGCAATTCGCAAAGGGGAATCGTGTACCGTTGTTCTGAAGAATTACAGGAAGGATAATACCCTGTTTTGGAATCGTCTTCAGATCTCTCCCTATTACGACGATTCCGGGATGCTGACTCACTTTGTGGGTGTGCAGACGGATATCACCATTGAAATGGCATCTAAGGAGGTGCTGAAAGAGAGCGAGGAACGTTTTCGAACGATTGCGGATGTCGCGCCGGTCATGATGTGGATGGTGAGCCAGACGCATGAGTGGACCTTTTTGAACAAGGCTTGGCTGGAGTTTCTGGACCTGGAAGAGGAACAGCAAAAGAAATGGATGGAGCTGATTCATCCTCGGGACAAACCCGGTTTTTTAAATCTTCTGGAAGCGGCATTCCGGCAGCCGAAAGCCTTCCGCTGGGAAGGTGAGATTCAAGCGGGTGGTGGGCACTATCGGCCCATTGTTCTCAGTGGGGTGGCGCGATTTGATAAGGGCGGCGCATTTATTGGTTTCATCGGATCGGCCATCGATGTGACCGATAAACGGAACTTCGAGCGGGCACTGGCCCGGCGCCAACGTGGCCTGGCAGCTCAGGGGCTTATGCAACGGAAGCTGCTCGCTGGCGCGCCTGGAGGTAAGGCGGAGTTGGAAGTGCTCAGCATTCTGGTGGAGGTGGCAGATGTGAGTTCCGCCTCACTCTGGAAGCTGGAAAAGATCGAGCCGAACGATACGCATGTACGGTTCTCCGAGCTCTCCACCACGCATCGAAGTAAGAGCATGATGCGATTGGATCAAGAAGCATCGTCATTTTGGTCAAATCTGAAGGGTGGCGAAACAGTGTCACTAGGTACGGGCGAGATGATCGGCTCGGAGCATCGATTTTTTAGCGAGCGTTCCAGTGCCTTTGTTGTTTTAGCGCCTATCTTTGTTCGAGGCGAGTTACGTGGTGTTTTAGTGTTGGAGTCGACCGACCCCGATTTTCGCTGGGACGTCATTCATTCGGACCTGGTGAACGCTGCGGTAACGGCATTTGCGGTTTCTCAAACGCAGATGGATGTGGAGCAAGAAGTTGCGCGCTTGGCCGCCTTCCCGAAGTTGAGCCCGAACCCCTTCATTGTCCTAACGCGCGATGGCAAAAGCATTTCCGAGAACGTGGCGTCGAGGGAATTTGCTCGACAATTTAACCTGGGGCGAATTGAGCAGCTGTTGCCGCTGAACTATGCGGAGGTGATCGAGAATTGCCTGGAAAATAACAAGTCACGCCAAGCGGTGATGGTCCTGGGTAAAGATGTGCGTTTGAGCTGGACCTTTGTGCCGCTGCCGGAAGAGGAAATTGTGCTGGCCTACGGGGCGGATTTGTCCTACCTGGTGCAGCTGGAGCAACGGCTCATCCAGAGCGAAAAGATGCAAGCGTTAGGTGAGCTGACCTCATCGATCGGTTACGAATTCAATACTCTACTCTCTACGATTCAAGGCGCGGTAGACTTGATTTCTCTTCAGCCGGGACACCCGCCGCAGCTCCTAGATCAAATCAGGCAGATTTCGTGGGAAGCGGAAAAAGGTGGAACACTTGCCAAGCACCTATTCTTGTATGGAAAAGCGGGAAGCATTCAGCGAAGCGTGCTTGATCTCAATAGCGTAGTTGCTGGAATGAGCGACATGCTGGATCGGATTTTAGGCAGTAGCCTGCAGCGAAAACTCGACTTAGAACACGGGCTGCCGCCAGTGATCGGAGACCGGGCGATGTTGGAACAGGCGATCTATAATCTGGTGCTGAATGCGCGCGAGGCCAGCAAGCCGGGTGACGTCATTGAAGTCTCCACTCATTATGTCTCCACGGAAGAGACTGTTGCGGAAATGGGACGACCGAATCCAGACGGCTACGTTCGGCTCTCGATTGTCGATTCGGGGGTGGGAATGACGATGGAGGAGACAACTCGAATCTTCGATCCGCTCTACACAACCAAGGCGGCAAAAGAGCACAGTGGGCTGGGCCTCTTTGTCGTCTATTCGATCGTTAAGGAACATGAGGGCTGGATCGAGTTGAGCACCGCGCCAGGTGCTGGAACCACGTTTGAGATCTTCATTCCCGCTGCGCCTCGTTCAGATGACATGCCAGATAATTTCGACGAAAGCTTGGATGACAGAACTGGTACGATTTTGCTGGTGGAAGACAATGTGTTGATCGCCAAAAACACCGCACAACTCCTGGAAAATCATGGCCATATCGTCATGCTCGCCCACAGTAGTGAAGAGGCTATGCAGCAGTGGGATTCCAATCAGGCGGATATTGACTTGGTGATCTGCGACGTTTTGATCGATCACATGTCCAATGGACCCGAATTGGCGAAGATTTTCAGAGAGCAAAAGAGTTCTGTGAAAATTGTCTTCATGTCCGGCTACAGTAAAGAGTTTGCGATTCAAACCTTGAACGTACCCCCTGAGAGCCAATTCTTATCGAAACCATTTACGAATGCTGAACTCATTTCTACGATCCAGCTCGGGCTCTCGAAGTAGTTCTTTTTATGTAAGCGCAATACTATTAGCTTCCTTGTAATATTGCAATTCTTGCGCTTTTAGTCTCTACTTATTCACAATAAGAGCTAAAACAGGGCATGTCGGTTAAGCGAATAGCTCTGGTGCTCAATCACTTAATTAAGTCGAAAGCGTACTCGGATTTCAGCCGGGCCTTTCGACACACAACGGGGCTTTCGATTCACTTGATTCCTCCCGACCCGACCGAAAAGACAAAGATTGAGCGGCACTCGCGGTTTTGTCGGCTTGTGGAAACGGTGCCTAAAACGTGTGCGCGATGCCAGTGCGTGGATGAATCGTTAAAAGTCGCTAATCTGCAGCGCCCCCGAACGGCGACCTGCTTTGCGGGGCTGTGTGAAACTGCGGTGCCGGTGCGGTCTGGGAACGAAACGATCGCGCTGTTGCGCACCGGCGAGGTCTCGCTCACGCCCCTGACACCCCGCACTTTCGCAGCGTTTATGCAGCGGCTGGGTGATGAATCAAAAGACATTGATTTGATTCGCCTGGAGAAAGCCTATTTTTTGACACCAGTAGTCGTGTGGCGGGATTATGAAGAGATCGTGCGATTATTGACCGTCTTTGCCACGCAGCTATCAGCACTTGCCGCGCAAGCACCTGGGGCCAATTCAGAGAATGAGCCGAAGGAGATCGTGCGAGCGCGTCGGTTTATCGAGGAGAATTTCCAAGAGCCGATTCGCCTGAAGGAAGTGGCTGTGGCAGCGAACATGAGCGAGTACTATTTTTGCCGCCGTTTTCGAGAGATTACGGGTGCTACATTTTCAGATTATTTAACGCGGACTCGGTTAGAGAAAGCGCGGTGCTTGCTGGCTGAGCCGGAGCGACGCATCAGTGAGGTCGCGTTTGAAGTAGGGTTCCAGTCGCTCTCGCAATTTAATCGATCTTTTCGTAAGATCTTCGGGTGCTCGCCGAAGGATGTGCGCCTTCTGAACGCGCTACCATTGGCAAAGGCTGTTTCAAAATAAATGGCTGAAGTACGCAATTAATGCGGAATGTTTTGCAAGGGGTGCGTAGCTGGTGCACTCCCTTTGCCCTATGGTCTGTCGTCAATGGCCATCTTTGGATACTTGACCGACATGCCGCTGCCCGATGTTTTGTCGATGGTGGGGCGAAGCAGCGGACGGTTTACGGTTTGGAACTGTCCGAACGGGAAGAACTATGAGCTGCACCTGAGCCAGGGACTGCTCTGCGCGATGCTGGTGGACAGCACACCAGTGGAGGATGTCTTTCAAATTCGCAACCGCATGGTGGAGCTGATGAACATGCGCACCGGGGAATTCGAATTCCAAAAACAAAGCGCATCGGGTCTGCTTTCAAATTTTTCCATCTCGATCGATACGCTCTTGCTTTCGAGCTTGGCGGCCCTGGATGAGATGGAGGCCTACCGCAGTTTCTTTGCAAGTTCGAGGACGGTCTTCACGATCGTGCCTACGCGTGAAGCTTGGCTGGAAGGGGATCTGTTGGAATTTTGGGAGACCTGTTACCCGCTGCTGGAGAATGGTGCCAGTGCGGAGACCATCGCCCAGGCAACGAACATCTACCTCGATAACATTCTCCTGGCTCTCTACAAGTTACGCACGGCGGGGTTGATTGCACCGGTTCGCGCCTTTCAAACAATCGTCACTCAAACCGGCGGCTTGAAACGAGCCTTTGCCTCAGCGCCCAATAAGTCCGGCCCCTTACCGAATCCGCCGCC
>CAVURW010000123.1:0-21994 GCA_963743595.1 uncultured Verrucomicrobiae bacterium | reverse complement strand
AGATCATGCTGTTACAGCAACAGCACAACATCCCCGGTATCCTGCCGGGAACATACCTTACTCTCGGCTGGATTTTAGACCCACTCAAACAAAAGATCGACAATCACCTCATCACCCTCCAAGTTGGAAAAAAGTCCATTATGAGATCGACATCGACAAGGAATTGGGTGCAATGATCGCCCCCGTTGTGGCGTTGCCTGCTACGCCAGCAGCAGACACCCAAACAACGAAGCGCCGCGTCCGTCCAAGGCAGCAGCCAACCGTAGTACAGCCGAAGGTTTCAAGGAAATCTGCCGGACAGGAGTATAAATGAAATCTCATGCAAGCGCCGACCAGTCGGGTCTGTTTGCAGAGACAAGTCTGCAAATTCAATAGGAAATGCTGATTCTCGCGAGAGAATCACGCGGCCTTACGCAAAGCGATTTGGCCAACTCTCTGGGCATGACTCAGGCTACAGTTTCAAAAATAGAAAATGGTTTGCGAGAGCCGACGGATTCGCAGCTAAAAGCATTTGCGGTGATTCTTGGATACCGTGAAGAGTTCTTTTTCCTCAAGGAGCAGATCAAGCGATTCGGAAGCGGGTGTACCTATCATCGCGCTAGGAAAAAAAGTCCAGAACAGCGCATGCGCCAATTGTTGGGAATTATCAATGTGAGGCGTATTCAAGTTGGCAATCTCCTGAGTGCCGTAGAACTCATGCCAGACAATGAATTCGTCAGTCTGGACATCGACGAATACGGAGATCCGGCGTTGGTTGCGCGCATGCTTCGTTCGGTTTGGAAGCTTCCCCCTGGTCCGGTACAGAATGTTATTCGCGCAATCGAAGATGCCGGGGGGATCGTATTGGTGTGTGATTTTGGAACTCGGGATATTGATGCTCTCAGCCAGTTCTTACCCGATGGAGTTCCGCTGTTTCTTGTAAATTCTGCGATAACGACAGATCGGCTGCGCTTCACGCTCGCACACGAGATTGGTCACATAATCATGCACCACATCCCGAACGAACGCATGGAGAAGGAAGTCGACGTGGTTGCATCAGAGTTCCTCATGCCTGCGGAGGAAATTCGGGCCGACCTCTTCGACGTTTCACTGCCGAATCTGGCTACATTGAAGGGCTACTGGAAGGTCTCAATGAGCGCGCTCCTGAAGAAAGCCTGCGAAGCAATACGATGAGTCGAAGCAGGCGGCTACAACAGTCAAAGTCGTATCGCTCGCGCAAAACACGCCCGAGCGCCTTGCCCTTCTCCGTGAGGCGGTACATCTGCCGCTTCGCCCCCTCTTCCACAGCGACCTGATCGACCAATCCACGATCCAACAAACGCTCCAGACGATCCGCCAAGATGTTCGTGGGAATGCCTTCCGGGGACTGCGCAAATTCCTTAAAGCGCGAGCGCCCGAGGAACAAATCGCGGATCACCAGTAGCGTCCATTTATCGCCCAGAATATCGAGCGCACACGCCACGGGACACGTGGACCTTCGATTCGCAGTCTCCTTCTCACTCTCGCTTTGCATCTTCCTTGGATAATCAAAAATCGCTTGCAAAGCAAAAGTTAATTAGTTTATTTTTGCAAGCAAATGAGCACCTCCAATCCTGCTATCGTTGCCTCCGCACCTCCCACTCTCGCTCCACCCGGGGCGGGAATCCCGAATTTCGAGCGGCTCATTGGCAAGACGATGTTTACGTTCACGCACGCTTTCGGCTCCCCAGCTAAAAACGAAGCGAAAATCGAATCAGAACGCGACGCCATCCTCCAGATCGTTAACGCCCACACCCCCGAGCAATGCAGCCAACCGGCGTTGATTCCGCGTCTGCCCGGCCTGGAAGACAGCAGCCGTTATTGGTCGGTTTACATGACCCTGGAACACCTCCACATTTGCAACTTTCTCTTCGCGGACATCATTACGGGTCTCGGCGCAGGTCACGTTCCTGCTAATGCCGCAGACACGGCGACGGTCAAACCGGGACCGGACATCGATTCATCCGTTATCCCGAAGTTCACCGAATCCTGCAATGCAGTTGTCGCCGCCGCCAAAGCGCTTCCGAATCTACGAACCGCCGCCAAGTACAGCCACCCCTGGTTCGGCCCATTCGATGCCGCCAGGTGGTACACCATCACCGCGTTCCACATCCCGCTCCATAAGAAGCAAATTCAGTTGATCTTGAAGAACTTGAAGTGAGAAACGAATCAGACGATACCCATGAAAACGCTCATTCGATTTTTGCTGATACCTAGCTTATTTATCACTATTGCAGGTCAAAACTCTTCGAGCCGACCCTGTTAAAGATTTACAGCAAACGCTTGCTAGCAGTGACCAATCTTCCCATGTCGTTGCCATTCAAAAATTTGTGATTAGCCTTGGAACAGTAAATGGTAGATCTTCGATGAAGCGTGCGATTCCACTGCTGGTGAAGGCTTTGGATGATTCGAACGTCAAGGTTCGGCAGTCTGCTGCATTGGGTTTTCTGGGAATCGCGGCATTAACCTCGCGGGTTCTTAATCCTCCCATCCCGAGGACCGGACCTTACAGTCGATCCAGCAAATCAAACCGCTTTGATAAAAGCTATATCTGACTCGGACGAACTCGTACGTTTGACGGTGTAATCTTTGAGTATCGACAGCCGAGTGGCTGTGGTGACCAAGCCCTGGAGTTGGCTGGCAAGGCTGTGGTTTAGCCTGGCATCCTTGAGCATCTCAAGAGAATGCGTAGCCCAGCACAGCCCTCTGATGCCTGAGCGCGACCTCCGGCCCGCCAAACATCCCGCCACCCCACAACCACCTCGAAAGCCTGTCTTCCTTGCCTTCCTCAAACACGGCCCTAAACCCTTTGAATCTAATTCTCATTTCGAAAGTAGTCGAAATGGCAATTCCGGAAGTCAGGATTTTCGACAGCAATTTCCGAAACAGGCGCTAGACGTCCTCGACAAGGCTCCACTGGATGCGAACTGTCGCTCGGTCTGGGAGTCGGACAACGGGCATTCCGATGCCAGATCGAGTGACGACACAGATTTCTTCCAGACGAAAGCGCCGGGCGTGGTGCTCGTCGTCAATCGGTTCAAAGGTGCCGTCGGGTTTCACCGCGATTTTGAGGTCGTGCGCTTTCATCGTCTCGGTCTGGATAAACCCGCCGGAGTCCTTTTTGGAATACTCCGCCTTTTCAATAAACTGTTCGGTCAGGAAGTAAGCGCCTGGGAAATGGAGGACCAGCGCGATGGGAAAACCCTTTGCGTCGACTCCCCAATAGGCCCGGGGGCGATCGCCATTCCACCCGTCAAACACGAATCCACCTTTCGGATAGTTAGGATTGAGATCGAAGAATTGAAATCGGACCGGTCTCTTGTTTGCCGGACCCATGGATGCCATTGCAAGAACCTGTTTGAACATCGGCTCCAACGTCCGGAGCGAGGTATGACTCAGGTCATTGCCATCACCGATCCCGACGATTCCGCGCGGAATGTAATCTTTACCGGACTGGGTGGCCTCGACATGAGACACAATTTGCTCCACATCTCCAAATTCAAAGCGCACTGAGCCGATGGTATCGCCCAACAAGGCGAGGGTGATTTTGGCTTTAGTGGTGGGGACTTTTAGGGAAAACGGCGCGCTTGGTTCACCCGAACTGCCGTCCCAAATGGCGATGGTTCCAGAGGGAAACTCGATGGTTCCCACTGAGCGAGTGGTAGCGGAGCGACGCCTCTCGCCGTACGTTTGTTCATCCGACAACAAGGCATCTGGCTGGGGATTAAAGATTTTTTCGAAGTGGCAGGTCGATGGTTTGGCGGTTGCCAGGTCGACTTTCTCCACAAAGGTGAGCTTCTCGATCGACCATCCGGCGAGCGGGCCGGCAGGGGAGTCGGAATCGAAGCATTCGATCGAGTCGATCAACCAGCCACGCGCGCCCTTTTTCAGGTGGTAGTGATATTCACGCCAATCAAAGATGAAATCGGCGTCGGGATTGGAATAGACCGTGGTGACGATAATCTTTTTACGATTACCGGGTGGGGCGGTGTGGTGGACGGTTTCCCATTCCGGGTGATGGTTTTGCTCGGCGATGTCGTAGGAGTCGGGTGAATCGGGAGTGATTTTGCTGGAGAAGTGGGCAAGAACGGATTCGGGAAGGTACTGGTCGTCTTCGACACTGCCACCTTGATTTTTCCATGCGGTAAAGTCCGCGATGAATAGCCGGACTCGTTCTTCCGGCAACAGAAGATTTTCGGTCACCCCTCTATCTGACAATATAAAAGGGCTCCTGTCAAAGCTGTCCGTCTTGGCGAAAGAGTTCGAGTCCTCGCTAAGTCCTGGTTTTCCCAAAATTAATCTGGTCCTGCGTGGGTAGTTGGCTAATGTCAAGGGACTATGCGTGGATGGGCACTACTGGCTGCGAGCCTGTTCTTGAGCCAGGCTCAGGGACAAGAGACCAATTCTGTAAGCACAGGGACCAACGCCGTCGTCGCTGTTGATCAAAAACCGACCGCCGCGACAGACACAGGTTCCGCCGGGAACCCGGTGATTTCCGATCTCTGGAAGCTGATGACGTCCAAGGGAAAAAGCATTGGATTTGAACATGTGGTCATTCGTAAGGAGGGCAACCATTTTATTACGGAAGCGCATGAGGAGTCGCTGGTGGAGCGACAGGGGTACAACCTCAAAACGGTCAATGATACAGTTACAGTGGAAGATCCAGATGGCCAAGTTCTGAGCTTCGAGAGGACGTTTAAAACACCACAGTCTGCAGGGCGTCTCACGGCGAATAAGCAAGGCGACCAATTCGTCATTGACTCACCCGGCGTCGCGCCGCATGTGGTGAGTGCGCCGCTCGTCGGAACCATCGGACCGGCGGCTCTGTTCCGTTCGATGCAAAGTTTGAAGCTTGAAAAGGGCACGAAAGCTGAGTTCAAAACCTTTTCCACGGATCACCCTGACAAGTCCGTGAAGGTGACCGCGGAAGTGATCGATAAAGAGAGTCATGACACAGGGGGCGGTCCGCAAGATTTGTGGAAGGTGATGGTGACCGATGATTCGTCGAACGAGGATTCTGTGGCGAATTGGACAAAGGATGATCACACGCTGCTTACGGAAGAGGTTTACATTCCCGGCTTTGGATTGATGATTGAGCGCGTTAGTTCCAAGGACGAATGCAGCAAGCCGCTGGATGGCGTGGAGGTTTTTACGACATCGCTGATTCGCCCCGACCGTACGCTGTTGACACCGACCAAACTGGGGAAAGCGGTCTACCTCCTCACAGTCCAAAATTACAAGGACGAGCTTCCGATCTGGAAGGGCGATGCTTCCACTCAAGAGGTCCTGAAATCGGAACCGGGAAAAGCGCAGGTCGCTGTCTATTCCTCAGACTTTGCCCCGGAGAACGCTGGATTTGAATTGCCCTTGAAAAGCACGCCAAACCTGGCCGACTACATGAAGCCTTCCCGCTATCTGGAAAGTGATTCGATCGAGGTGAAAACCCTGGCGCAAGATGCATTGCAGGGTGAGCGCAACCCGGTGATCGCCGCACGGCGTATCGAGACCTACGTCCGGTATTACATTACCAAAAAGGACCTGCGGCTGGGATTTTTAACGGCTCGTGCAACGGCCATTTGCCGGGAGGGGGATTGTAAGGAGCACGCCGTTCTCTGTGCTGCCATGGGCCGGGCGGCCGGTATGCCCACGCGCTGTGTGGTCGGTCTCTGCTACGTTGCCCCGAATGAAGACCTCTACGCCAACGTGACCGGCGACGTGAGCCATGGCATCTTCGGTTTTCATATGTGGGCAGAGGCTTATGTGGGGCCTAACGAGTGGATGCCCATGGACGCCGCGCTCTACGGCTACGATGTGGGACATATCGCGCTCGGCAAAACGGCTCTGGATGAAGATCACCCCGATTTCGAATCGTCCATCTCCGGAATCGTGGGAAATCTCTCGATCAAAATCCTTGATACCGACCTCAATAACCGACCCCTTCCCACGCCAAAACCGACTCAGTCGCCTGTACAACAAGCGACAAGCAATTCGGTCGATTAAACCGTGGATAGCAGGTGGGGGTTTATCTTTTGACTGTTCGGGTTTAGTATAAGCGGACCTGATGACGAGCCACGCCCCTAACGTTCCAAGCGCACCGACAGACGCGTCCCAACTGCGATCACGTCGCAAGCGGTCGCATATTTGGTGGTGGATCTACACGTTGGGCTCGTTGCGTCTGGCGATTTTACTACTGCTCTCGATCGCCGGATCGATCGGTTTCGCCACGTTCATGGAATCGCGCTTTGACCAAGCCGTGGCAGCCTATTACATCTACAACGCCGTCTGGTTTAAGATCTGGCTCTTGCTGCTCTGCGCTAACCTGACGTGCGCGGCCCTCACCCGCTGGCCCTGGCAACCTCGGCACTACGGTTTTGTGGTGACTCACGCCGGAATCATCACGTTGTTAATTGGAGCGGAGATCGGCCAAATCCTGGGATTCGAGGCCTTTGTGGACTTGGACAAATCGACTAACCCGGTCAATCATTTAACGACCAAGCAGGAGATCCTCACTTTGCAGGGTGAAATAGGTCCCGGCGCTGTTCTCCCCTTTAACCTGGAGTTTTCTGATGTCTCTCCTGGAAAGCCGCAGGTGGTGAAGGTGCCGGACACGAATTACGCCTTAGTGATCAACAAAACCTCCAATCGCCTAACGGTGGAGGAGACGATTCAACCTGCGAAAGATCCGCTCGCGCCGGAAGGAGTTAATCTCCACGTGATTAATGAGACCATGAAGCAAGATTTGCCCGCGATTCTGCTGGGTAAAGACGGTGCCGATGAATTCGATCTGTTCGGCATGGCGACGATTCGACTAGTCGACAGCCTGCCCGATCCCGACCAGCCAGCGCCCGCGGCTGCACGTCGAGACGCGACTCCATTCCATGAGACCCACCTCATTTTTGCCGAGCACCCGCGCGGTCCAGTCGTTGATACCGATGCGGATGTGATGTCGGGTTACCATTTTATTCTGTTCCCGCCCACAGGCGGCAAGGGCGCGACGAAGCCCACGCTTGAAATCCTGGAGCCGGGTGAAGCGAGCAAACCGATTGCGACCCTGCCACTGCCCACGGTGAGCGGCACTTGGCTGGAGGTTCCCACAGCAAAAGGGAAACACTCGCCCCTGCTCTTCCGCGTGGGTGCTTATTGGCCCGATTTTTACATGAACGGGAATAAACCGGCCACCGCGTCGCAGAATCCGAATCACCCAGCCGCATTAATCCAGTTAATGGGGCCCACCGCGCAATTGCCCGCAGCCGACTCTACAACCACAGCGATTGCGACGCCTGCCCGGCCAAATCCACCGGCATCGATCTCTACTCTTCCTGGGCAACCGGTGCAGCTCACGATGTTGGTGGCGCTGGGAACTCGTCCGGGCACATTGATTTATCAGGTCTTTCGCAACGCAAACATGGAGCAGCAGGGCGTGGCAAAGTTGGGGGAGACCATCACCCCGGGTTGGTCGAAGTGGAAGGTGCGTGTGCAAGGCGTGGAGCCTCACGGCGAGGTGCATCGAGAGGTGCGCGAGGTCGAGGCGGAGTCAACCGCAGGCGCGATTGCCAGCACGGGCTCTCCGGTCGCCGGTCTGTTACCGGGCTTACGGGCGTACCTTGTTTCAACGGACGACAACATTCGCCAGAGCGAGGATACCTGGATTCTCGCTGGCACCTCCCGCGAGATTTTCACCAAGACCGACTACGTGCGCGTGGGGTTTGGCCAAGCGACCATCCCGCTCGATTTTAGTGTTCGGCTGCTCGATTTTCAGGTGCCTCGCGACGAAGGCACCGAGACCCCCGCTGACTACATCAGCACGCTGGAGTTTAAGGATTTGAATACCGGTCACCTGGTTCACGATGTGGCGCACATGAACATCCCGGCCATGTATCCGGGGGACTGGTGGCGCTCGCTGTTGGGGTGGAACTTGAAGTTTTCCCAGGCGAACTGGAATCCCGAGAACTTGAATCAAACCACGCTTCAGGTGCTCTACGATCCCGGTTGGCCTTTAAAAGGGCTCGGCAGTCTTTGCATTTGCGCCGGTATTACAATGATGTTTTATTTTCGGCCCGGTCGGTCGAAAGGGACGGGGCGGGAGGAAGAAGGCGAGGCGGTCACATGAATGTATGGAGAAGAACGGTTTTACTCGGAGCAGCGCTCTGTTGGTTGAGTGGATTTAATGCGGTTTCTGGCGAGGTTTCTACGCTGGGAACACCTGAAGCCTTTTTGCCCAGCTTAGCCATTGATCAGGCCAGTTTAAGCGGGCTCGCCATCCAGGAACATGGCCGGAAGAAACCGTTCACCACCTTCGCCCAAGAGGCGTTGCTACGCTTGTGCGGCCGCTCCTCGTTAAAGCAGCAGTCTGAAGGCGGCCAGGGCGACTCGCTCACGGCGGAGCAAGTCATTTTAAGTCTCTGGCTCACTCCGGAAGGCTGGGAAAAACGGCCCCTGATCTTTGAGGACAATGATGAGATGCGGCAGGCGCTCCGCCTCACACAGGATCACGATGTCCGGCTCTTTAGTTACGAGGAAGTCGCCGGAAAACCGGAGCTGGTGAGGGCCTTACAGGAGTCGCGTCAGCTGCGCAGCCAGGATCACATGGACGAGGTGACACCTCTTCAAAAAGAGGCTGAAGCGCTCCAGGAACGACTCGATTTGTTCGATGACATTCGCTCCGGGCAATTGATGGCGATCATTCCCCATCCTACCCTGGCCGAAGAACGGTGGGGTGTTTTCCAGACACCAGAACCGGAGGAGGCCACGAAAGCGCTCGGCGCATTGATCCCTACGTTCGAAGTATGGCGCGGTGCGTTTCGAGCCAAGGACATGACGGCGTTTAACGAGCTGACCGTAAAATTGACCAATGCGCTCCGAGCGTTTAGTCCCAATATTTATCCCAGCGCCGGTGCGCTCGCGTTTGAGTATCACTACATGACCTTCCACCCCTTTTTATGGGCTTGGATCACCGATCTGCTCACCATTTTCGTTCTGCTCACCACGGCGGTGTGGATGAAAGAGATCGGCTATAAATTGACGTGGCTCGGCGTGGTCATCGGGCTTGGTTTTGAGATATACGGACTTGCGTGCCGCGTCATCATCGCCGGTCGCCCACCGGTTACGGATATGTACGAGACGGTGATTTGGGTCTCGGTAATTGTCATGGCCACAGCCGTTGTTATGGAGGCGATCTATCGCAGCCGCTACTTCTTCTATGCGGGCATTCCCGCTTCGGTCATTGCGTTGATCATCGCCGATACCCAACCGCTGGTACTGGATGCCTCGATTCATCCGTTGACGGCTGTGCTCCGCAGCAATTATTGGTTGATCATCCACGTGCTCACCATCGTCTCCGCCTACGGGGCATTCCTGCTGGCCGCGGCGCTCGGCCACATCGCCCTCGGCATGGAAATGGTAGGCCGTGCAAAGAAGCGGGATCTGGATGAGGCGCATCTCTACATTTACCGCGCCATGCAGGTCGGCGTGTTACTCCTCACTACCGGCACCATTCTCGGTGGCGTGTGGGCCAATTACTCGTGGGGTCGATTCTGGGGCTGGGATCCAAAGGAAGTTTGGGCGCTCGTAACGCTCCTGTGCTATTTGGCGGTGCTTCACGGACGAATCGCCGGGGTGTGGAAGGGGCGTGGGCTGGCGTTCGGCTCGGTCATCTGTTGGTTCTCCGTGCTGATGTCGTGGTACGGCGTCAATTACGTCCTGCCCGCCGGTAAAAGCCTGCATGGATACGGTGCTGGCACGGGCGGATTTAGCTCTGTGCTCGGTTACTCGCTGGGCGAACTGATTTTCGTGATTTTCGCGGCTGTTTGGCTCGGTGTCTTGAGAGTCGGAGAGAAGAGAGTGACAGTAAGCACGTCAGAGAAAAAACAGGCCAAAGAAGCCCTTGCGTAGGTAGCAAGTGCGTTTAATCATCAGTAAAGCTAAATCGAATGAGTAATCAACAAACAGAGAAGGTGGATATCGTCCTAGTCGGCGCGGGAATCATGAGCGCAACGCTGGGAGTGATGTTAAAAGAGCTGGAGCCGAGCTTTACGGTCACTGTTCTGGAGTCATTAAGCTCAGTTGCGGCGGAGAGCTCCGATGCCTGGAATAATGCGGGAACAGGTCACGCGGCCCTTTGCGAATTAAACTACACGCCGGAGAAACCCGACGGTAGCGTTGAAATCTCCAAGGCGATCAAGATCAATGAGCAATTCGAGTTATCGAAACAATTCTGGTGTTACTTCCTGGAGAAAAGCAGCCCCGGCCATAAGCCGATCTTCTTGCATCAATCACCGCACATCAGCTTTGTGTGGGGCGCTCAGAATGTTCAGTACCTGACCCGGCGTTATGAGGCGCTGATGCGCTGCCCATTATTTCGCGGAATGGAATTCACCACCGATCCCAAGCTCTTGATGGAGTGGATGCCGCTCGTGATGGAGGGCCGGGAACAGGGCGTCCCAGTTGCGGCCAACCGCATGTCCATTGGCACCGATGTCAACTTCGGCGCGCTCACCCGGGAGTACCTGGCCTACTTGAAGAAACTCGGCGGATTTGAACTGCTCTTTGAACGAAAGGTGACCGCGCTGCGTCGATTGAGCGATGGCGGCTGGGACTTGAGCGTGAAGGATCGCTCCACCGGCACCACGAGCCGGTTGAAGGCGAAATTTGCGTTTCTCGGCGCAGGTGGCGGTGCATTGCCGCTCTTGCTGAAATCGGGCATCCCAGAAGGGCGCGGCTTCGGCGGATTTCCCGTGAGCGGGCAGTGGCTCCGCTGTAAAAATGAGGCGGTCATTAAGCGCCACGACGCGAAGGTCTACGGCAAGGCGAGCGTGGGTGCGCCGCCCATGTCGGTCCCGCACTTGGACTCTCGAGTGATCGATGGCCAAAAAGGACTGCTATTCGGCCCTTACGCTGGTTTTTCGACCAAGTTTCTAAAGTCGGGCTCACTGTTGGATCTCCCTCTATCGCTGCGCCCGCACAATCTCATCCCGATGATGGCCGCTGGCCTTCATAACATGGGTCTCACGAAGTATCTCATCGGCCAGGTTTTACAATCGCAGGCCGATCGTGTGAAAACCTTGCAAGAATTTGTGCCGACGGCGAATGGAAAAGATTGGGAACTGCTCATCGCCGGGCAACGCGTGCAGGTGATCAAATACGACCCCAAAGAGGGCGGTATTCTGCAGTTTGGCACGGAGGTGGTCGCAGCTGCGGATGGCTCTATATCGGCGCTGCTCGGTGCCTCACCGGGCGCTTCTACCGCTGTGTCGATTATGCTCGATCTGATTCAGCGATGCTTTAAGGACTCGGCTTCCACACCGCGTTGGCAGAGTAAGCTCAAAGAAATGGTGCCCAGTATTGGTGAGCATCTTGAGAATAATGTGCCTCTGTACGAAAAGCTGAGAGCCCGTAGCAATAGCATCTTGGGATTAGATGAGCGGCACTAACTTCAACCGTAGTAGAATTCAGCTTATCGTCGATTAATCGCAGATGAGCAGATGGGAGAAATGATGACATTTGACGAACTCATGGATGAGGGCAGCGGTGCTCTAGCGGTCGGTGAATTGGAGCAAGCGGTCGATTTCTTTAAACGGGCCAGCGAGCTAAATGGCAGTTCTGCTGATGTGTGGATTGCGCTTGGGATGGCCTTATACAAGAGCAATCTTTATGAGAAGGCGATTGAGGCGGCCCTTAAAGCAGCGGAAATTGATCCAAATAATCAATTCGTCTGGTCCAGTCTCTCTCTGGCTTATAATGCAAATAAGCAAAAGGCGGAAGCTGAAGCTGCTGGCGCTAAGGCTCGTATTATCTCGTGGGGTGGTAAGATTAAGAAAGAGTAGCGGCGGGTGAATGAGTCATTATGACAGGCGCCATATTATTTTTTTAAAATACTCTATTGCTTTTTGTAGGCAGCTAGATTAGTTAGTTGCCTATGGATCAACATTTCATTGACGCAATTAAGAACTTAAGCCGCAGCCAATTCAAGCAATTGGATGAACTGCTCGCTGAAAAAGACGAACTAAAAACTCGGTTAGAACAAGTAGAACACGATATTCAAATCGTAGCCAAGGGTGGTTCACTCCCCCGCCGCCGCCGCTCCTCCTCTGCCGTGGCAGCACCGGTCTCGTCAGGCAAGCCTGGCCGTTCTCCTAAAATCAAAGAATCAGTTATTTCACTTCTGAAAGAAGCTGGTGAGAAGGGTTTGGGGGTTAAGGAGATTTCTGAGAAACTCAACAAGAAATCGACTCATCTCCATAGCTGGTTCCATTCTACAGGGTCTAAAATTCCCGAAATCAAGAAGGTCGATAAGGCCCGTTACACCTACACGGCTGCCAAATAATTCGATTAGTGACTTCCTGACAACGCTGGCTCAATCGTACTCAGCGTTGTCGGAAATCCCTTAGATATCAGTCCGAGACGTGGCGGTTACGGTGGCTTGTTTTGAGCCAATAATGCATTGTGTTCCAATAACAGCCGATGCGTAACTAATGTAAGCCAACGCCATATGCTTCCGCGCATCCTGAAAATAACAGGACCGCGTGATCTGACCTACGCTTTGAGAATTGATGGTAATGCCCGTTTCCGCAGTCTCAAGTTTCTCTGTCAGCTCCAACTGAACGAGACATTTACTAACGTGGCCCACACTCTTCAGTCGCGCTATGATTTCCTGGCCCACATAGCATCCCTTTTTATAGCTAATCGCCCGCTCCTCCAGATTCGCTTCTGAAGGAATCGTGTTTGTAGTTATTTCAAATCCCCAGCGCGGAATCAGGTTTTGAATCTCCAGCTCGATCAGTGATTCCTGAGAGGCAACGGGAAGAAACGCCTCTGCTGAAAACTGATTCGCCGGAATCCATAAATCGTGGCCTGAGATTCCGAACCGGTTGCTCCGTGCGCTTAATGTGCCTGTCGTAACCGCGATATCCGGCAAATCGCCCAGGTAATGCATGAGTTGCCACTCTTCCGTTACGTCTGTAAGTACAGCATCATCCGCAATAAGATACTTCTCCAGTCGCACGGAGAGGCTCTCGCGTAGCTCAGCGTTCGCCTGAATGTAGAGCGTGTCCGTCGTGGCGAGGACGTGGAGCAGCCCCTCCATACGCCCCTTCGCGGTGCACACAGCAGTCCAAGTCGTTTCTCCAGGTGAAAGTTTCGCGATATCCTGGGTCACTTGGCCATTGAGGTAACGGAGGCGATCTGGCCCAGAGAGAGACCAGAGAGCGGAGTCAATTTTTGTCCAACACGGTGTAAAGGGCGGAGTCATGTATAGTTAGGTAGCCTAATACCTAAGATATTTCTAGTTTTGCGACTCGCTTTTTTATTACGAACCCATATTGTGAGCTTAGGGCAAATATGAAGTACGACGCCGCTGCAGCCCCCATGGGCCCGACTCCCCAGCAATTCGCTGATTTGGGTGATTTATTAATCACCGCTGAGGAATTGTACGTCGTCTACAATGTCATGGAAAGAAGCGAAGAAGTCGTTGATTTCGTTAAAGACCTGGAATTCTTTTCCGTTTGCCGCGATCAAGCCGCCGTAGAATCCGAAACCCTCCGCGACCTGATCGAGTATCTCCGCACTGGCTACCGCACCGAACGTGAACGAGCCCGCAGCACCAACAAGTCTTACCGCTACGAAATTCTGCCGGACATTCAAGTCCCCGATGCCACCGAACCGCTCTTGAACTTGGTCAAGCGCGCAATTCAGGCCGAAGCCCTCTACGAGAAGCAACTCTCCAACAGCCTCACCCTGGCTCAAAGTCGCCATCAAGTGAAGATGGAGTTCCAACTCAAGACTGCATTGATGGCCACCATCCAACGCCAAACCATGCTGGATGATCGGTTCGGCGCTGAACTCACCAGTTCTCTTCTGGAAGGCCTGAAACGCAAAACCAGTCGTCTGTTCAATTCCATCAGCCGTACCGGACGTCTCGGTCTGGGCCGCTAACCGCCGAATGCCGTTTTTCCCGCTCGGCTTCGTTCTCACTATCTCGTCAACTTTTGCCTTTTGTTGCAATGTTTCTGCTCAGGAAGTTAAAGTTCTGCCGCTTTCCGAGCCAACTGTCTTCAAGGCCTATATCGGCGGCTTCACAGACAACTATTCGCTGGAGCTCAAGCCGGACGGTGTACATTACCAGGCGATGGCGGGACCTCAAGTTACGGAGTCAATCGTCGTTCATCCTTCCTTGGAGGCCTGGAAAGATTTCATTCGAAAACTCAACAGCGCCCAAGTCTCTTCCTGGGCTACTAAATATCCAGATAAAGACTTTGATGGAACGCAGTGGCGCTTTACGCTTAACTTCGGCGAATCTACCGTCAACTCTCAGGGAAATAACTCCTATCCAAATGATGAAAAACCGCAGGAATCTTCGCAAAAACCGGGGAAATCATTCGGTCAATTTTGCCATGCCATTAGCACTCTGGTCGGTCGGCCTTTCCGATAACGGTTCTGTTCTTTACGCCGAGCCGATAGCTGCTTAGTATCGGGTTGAGGAATCATGGCTGCCTCGTCACTTTTTGTCCCGCCGCCGGTATCGCTCACGTTAACGGCGAATGGCTTGAATCTGGAAGTGACCCTCACCAGTGGCCAAGCCTTTTCGTGGAAACACGGCCCCGGAGATCGATGGTACGGCTGGATCAATGGGTTACCCTGCGTGCTCTGGGCACAGGGCGATGTGATCCGAGGAACAGGCCCAGGTCTCTCCTTTGAAGGGGTAACGCAATACTTTGGCCTCGATCGCGACTGGGCCGCCATTTGGAAAACCTTCCCGGACGACCCTTTCCTGGCGCAAGCTCGCCAAGCCGCCCCCGGCATGCGTCTGCTTCGACAAGAACCGTGGGAAACGGTGTGCAACTTCATCTGCTCCGCGCAAAAACAGGTCGTGCAAATCGAGCAAATCAATCGCGAACTCCGAAGCGCCTTTGGTGAGGAAATCCAGCCCGGTTGGTTCACCTTCCCACGACCCGAGCGACTCGCCCGAGCGACCATTGCCGATCTTCGCGAATGCAAAACCGGCTACCGCGCAGACCACCTCTTAAAGGCCGCAAAACAAGTAGCCGAAGGCCGCGTTAATCTCGAACGAGTGGCCTCCCTGCCCGTAGCAGAAGCGCAAGTTGAACTCGAAAAACTCGGCGGCGTCGGAGAGAAAGTCGCCAACTGCGTCCTGCTCTTCGCGTATGGACATCTGGGTGCGTTTCCCATTGATGTCTGGATCAAGCGCGTCATGCGCCGTTTCTATTTTAAGGACCGACATAACGTCCCTGCCAAGGAACTCACCAAATTCGCGCTCAAACACTTTGGACCTAACGCCGGATACGCGCAGCAGCTGCTTTTTCACTGGGTCCGAACCAATCCCACCGCCCTTCCTCCTCCCCTCCACGTCGAGACCAATCGCAAGACACCCGTCCACAAACGCCGCAAAAACGTGGGCCGTCCCCCGAAGAAAAAAGAGCAAAGCTAAACGCTCTTTACCTTTAGCCTTTCAACGCCAACTCTGCAGCCACTCGTAAAGCGGCGATCGCAGCGGCTGGGTCCGGCTTCCCAAAGACCGACGTGCCCGCAACAATGACCTCCGCACCGGCTTGGACGCTCGCTCCAATCGTGTCGGGCGCAAGTCCGCCGTCGACCTCAATATCGAACCCAAAAAGATGCGGATCCGACCGACGCAATTGCACCGCGTCCCGCACTTTCGCGAGCATCTCCGGCATGAAGCTTTGCCCGCCAAATCCCGGTTCGACGGTCATCACCAAGAACCTCGACACCCGATTCATGTACGGTGCCGCTGCCTCGAACGGCGTCCCTGGTTTAACCGAAATTCCGACACCACACTTGTGCTGATAAATCAGGTCGATCGTTTCGTTAACCGCGTCTGGATTTGCGTCGGACTCCAAATGAAATGTAATCGTCGTGGCACCGGCGTCCGCAAATTGCGGAATGAAATCGCGGGGCTTTGAAATCATCAAATGCACATCCAGCGGCAACTTGGTGATCTTCCGCACGTGTTGAACCACGAACGGCCCGAACGTGATGTTCGGCACGAAATGCCCATCCATCACATCGACATGTAGCAGGTCGGCGCTCGACTCGATCTTCTCCAGTGCCGCCGTCAGATTTTTGAAGTCTGCAGCGATGAGCGATGGCGCGATTCGCAGGTCTTTTGGATTAACAGGCATAGGGAGATGGGGGTATGGGGTTAGGCGGAGGGTGCCGGTACAATTTCAGATGCGGCAGCTTGGTCCAGAAACCAGTGCAGCGTGCCGTGGGTCGGTTGAATCGCTTCGGAGGGGTAAGGCACGCGATCAGGATTTTTGCCGCCCAAGATGTCGGCGAGCCGATGCGCCTTATCGGCACCGGCGATGAGAAAGAGCACGTGATCCGCGTTATTGATGAGCGGATAGGTGAACGTCACACGGTTCGTCTCCAATTTTTCGACCCAAGTCGAGACAACCCATTTCTCACGTTCATCGATTGCGCTGCATCCTGGGAACAACGAGGCCGTGTGTCCATCGTCGCCCATGCCGAGCAGAATCAGATCGAATTGCGGGCACGACTTTGCTTTGAAAAAGAGGCGAAGCGTCCGTTCGTAGCGTGCGGCAGCACTTACCGGATCGGGATCTTCCGTCGGCATCCGGTGGATGTTCGCTTCAGGCAAACTCGGCACGTGCGAGAACAGCGTCTCTTTGGCCATGCGATAATTGCTTTGATCATGGTCCGGCGTCACGTACCGGTCGTCGCCGAAAAAGAAGTGGGTGTCCGCCCACGGAAAATCGGGAAAGAGCTGCGCATCGGCCAACTTCGCGTGGAGTTTCTTAGGCGTGGAACCGCCAGAAAGAGCGATCGTGAACCAGCCCTGGGTTTGGACGTAGTGAAGCGCCAGTTTGTGGATAAATTGCGCGGTATGGAGAGCCAATTCATCGAGGCTCGGGCGAATGTGCAAGTCTTTAGGTAGCGACGTCATCCCCCTAAAGTGCCTCATCGCTACTCGTTTTGGAAGAGCAACGTCACGTCGCTTCGCCGGAATCGGGGGCGCTCGTCTTGATGCCCTTTGCGGCAGCCCACACCCCCAGGTCCTGCTTCTGAATCGCCGCCGCCATCATATCCGGGAACAGCTCAGGCGTGCAGGCAAAGGATGGGATGCCCAATCCAGCAAATCCAGCCGCCAAATTGTGATCGTAAACCGGCTTTCCGCGATCCGTTAGCGCCAGCAGCGTCACCATGCGAACGCCGGACGAAACGATGCTCGCGGCGCGTTGCATCACCTTTTGATGACTGCCCGGCTCGATTAAATCGCTGATGAGTACGAAGATCGTCTCCGTAGGCGCTTTGATCAGGCTCTGACTGTAGGTGAGTGCCTTTTCAATGTCCGTGCCGCCACCGAGCTGAGTCGCAAAAAGCAGCTCCACTGGATCGTGCAATTGCGCGGTTAGATCGACCACCGCCGTATCGAACACCACCATGGAAGTCTTCACCGAGCGCATCGACGCCATCACCGCCCCAAAGATGCCCGAGTAAACAACCGAGGTCGCCATCGATCCGCTTTGATCGATGCAAATGATAATCTCGCGCGAGGCGCTTGTCTTGCGACCGAACCCGATCCGTGTCTCGGGAATCACCGTCTTATATTCCTTTTGATAATGCTTTAAATTCGCGCGAATGGTCCGGTTCCAATCGATCTCATGATGCTTCGGGCGGCGATTGCGCGCCGAGCGATTGAGGCTGCCCTGGATCGCCTGACGAAGGGGATTCGCCAACTTTTTCTCGATCTCCTCTACGACTTTCCGCACCACTGTTCGAGCCGTGTCTTTCGTCTTGCTCGGGATGAGATGTTTTAGCGAAATCAACATGGCGGCTAGATTCACGTCGGGCTGTACGTTCGCCAGCATCTCGGGCTCCAGCAGCATCTGTTTCATGTTCAACCGCTTCAGCGCGTCCATCTGCATCACTTGAACCACCGCAGTCGGGAAATAATTGCGAATATCCCCAAGCCATCGCACCGCATTCGGAGCCGAGCTGCCCAGACCGCCCGAGCGCTTGACATCGGGATCGTAGAGTGCTTCCAAGGCAGCATCCATCTTCACGTCTGCGCCGGTCATTTGCAGGCCGATCCCATCGGCTTCACCACCCCCCAAGATCAAGCGCCAACGCCGCTGATGTTCTTCCTTTGTGATGCTCATGATTTCGTCTCCAGACCCAACATTTTTCCGAGGGTAGGCAGCACCAAACGTGCGCGGTCCCAATCGATATCATCCTCGATCACGACAGCCTTTGCGGCTTCGGCACCCGTGCCCTCTTTGAGCTTCTCGCCCATCTGATTTCGCTCCGGTTTCGGGAATGTCGCAAAGGTGCGCCGCAAGAGCGGCAGTAAGCTGCGGAACGTGTCTTCGGTTAAGCCGCTTACCCATGTATCGATCAACGCCAGCAGTTCCGGATGATGCAGTAAGACAAGGCCGCTTCCGCGCAAAAGCCCTTCCGCCCAGGCACCCACCACCGGTGCCGGCAATGCCATCGAAAGCGCCAGCCCCACTCTCCGCCGCAACTCGTCCGCGGTGATGATCTGCCCCTCAAAAAGCAATCGTGTGCCGCGTCCGCCAACGAGTCCCCCCGACCCACCGCTGGAGCCTACTTTTTCGAGCGCCTCGTACCAGAGGTCCTTGTACTCGGTCTCTTTTAAAATGCGGACTGCTTGATCCACCGCCGTCATCGCCTCGTACATCGCTTCAGAAGCGTCGTCATCCAGGGCCGAACAGGCACCCGGCAAACCGATGCACAGGCGCGTGATCAAACCGCGAATCACATGCCCAACGGCGCTCGTATCGGTCTTGCGCACATCACCATAGCGCTGCACGTTCACGAGTGGCGGGAGTGCGAGCATCAAATGCGGCACATCGCTCGTCGCGGCGGCCACTTCATCCACACGACGCAGGAGCACCTGAACCGCGCCGCCCAATTGCGCCTGCAGACCCACTTCCAGCATTTCGGTAAGCTTTGGTAGCAGCTTGGCTTCCTCCGCTTCATCGATCAACTTCGCTTCCGCAGACTCCAGTACCGTGTTCCCCCAGACACTCGCCTCCACCATTTCCACCGCAAACTCCGGACGCCAGCGCAGCTTCCAAAACTCATGGAACGTGCCTGTCTTGCCGCTCACTTCCTGCACCTTACCCCAGTTCAAACCGAGGATGCTTAACCGTCGAATTAAAAAGCTTCGGTCCAAATCGTTCGGCTTACGCAAATCGAGATCGAGCACCTTTTCGCCGGCTTCCGGAGGCAGACGCAATCGCTTTTGTTCCTTCGCGACGTCCTGAACGAGCGGCAGTTTCGGGATATCATCCGGCACCGTCCCCATCCGCTCACCGACGATCAATTTTTCGTCGATCAACTGCATCTGCACACTGCTGCCGAAGCAAAACACGGTCTGAACCGCCTCGCACACTTCATTCAATCCCGGTTGCGGCGTCAAGCGCAGGACGGCCAGCGTGTGGGCCAATCGCGCACCTTCAATCGCGTGGGCCGGGGAAATATCGATCCCCTCCTGCCGAAAGCAACGCGCCGTTTTTGTCATCCAACTGGAAAGGATGTCCTCGGCGTTTCGCTGCTCCCACAAATGTTCATACCAACCGGGCGAGCGAATCCCCGCGCCGTAGCCGCTCCGTCGACTTAGACGATCAAACGTCCACGGAATCCACGTCGAGACGACTTTTGTTTTGGGCAACCCCTTCAACAATTCCGTGTCTTCTTTAACGCTCGGCATCGTCGCGAGTGCCGGTGTGTGCCATGCGCCGCAAACCACAGCGATTTTCGAAAAGCCCTCTTTTACGGCTGCACGTAATGTCTGCCGCATGAACGCTTCACGGCGCTGCTCCACGATATCAAGCTCCGGGCCGGCTTCCGCGCGAAGGGCGGTCATCAGCTCGTGAATCGCCTCGAACGCCTGTCCTTTTCGCTGTTCCACCAGCCATTCCCACCAGCGCTCGCCATCGGTGTGACCAGCGGCACGCGCTGCCCAACCGATCGGATCGCGACGAATCTTTTGCCGCTCGTCTTCTTCGGGATCGATCGGTTTCTCAAGCGACTCCACATCGTCAGCTACAGTCCCGCCTGGCGTCTCTTCCCCCTCATCGCCCTCGTCATCCTCGTTTTCGTTGCTACCCCCATCCCCCGCAGGATCGATCTTTTTCGGCTCGTCTTCAGGCTTCGGCAGCAGTTGGTACATCTGCGGAAGATCCATAAAGCGAATGGGAATCTTCTTTTCCAGCGCGTACTGAATCGTTTGCCATTCCGGTGAAAACTCCGCGAATGGGTAAAACGCCGCACGTTTCGGGGCCTCCGCCGCGTAGACCAGTAGAGCCACGGGCGGCAGCATTTGTTCGTGCCCGGCGTATTCGAACATATCGGTCACATCGGCCGGTCCCTCTAGCAGGAGAATGTCCGGCTGCAGCTCCGCAAGCGCGGTCACCAGACTTCGCGCGGAGCCCGGGCCGTGATGCCGTACACCAAACAAATGAACGCTCATATATAAGCGGCTATTCCGTGGCGCTCTTACAGGCCCGGTAGAGATCCTTCCATCCATCGCGATCCTTCACCACCGTCTCCAGATATTCCATCCAGATCACGCGATCCTGCACCGGATCTTTAATGACCGCACCGAGGAGCCCGGAAGCGAGATCGCCCGCACGGAGCGTTCCATCGCCGAAGTGACCGGCCAGCGAAAGGCCCTGATTCATCACGGAAATGGCCTCGCCGGTGCTCAACGTCCCGGATGGCGATTTCACCTTCGTTTTGCCATCCACAGTTACGCCCGCGCGCAGCTCGCGGAACACCGTTATCAGACGCCGCACTTCTTCCAGAGCCGGAGGCTGAACCGGGAAGTTGAGCGATTTACCGAGCGACGCCACCCGTGATGCGACGATTTGCACCTCTTCTTCCAAGCTATCGGGCAGCGGCAACACCACCGTGTTAAATCGGCGTTTCAATGCGCTGGAAAGCTCGTTCACGCCGCGATCACGATCATTTGCCGTGGCGATGACGTTGAAGCCTTTCGCCGCCAATACTTCAGAATTTAGCTCGGGAAGGGGCAACGTTTTTTCAGAGAGAATCGAGATCAGGGCGTCTTGAACATCGGAGGGAATACGCGTTAATTCTTCGATACGCACGATCTTTCCTTCGCGCATCGCACGCATCACCGGGCTTGGCACCACAGCACTTTGACTCGGCCCTTCGGCCAATAACTTCGCGTAATTCCATCCGTAGCGGACCGCTTCTTCGCTCGTTCCTGCCGTGCCCTGGACGACGAGTCGTGAATCGGCGCAAACGGCGGCGGCGAGGTGCTCAGAGACCCAGCTCTTGGCCGTACCGGGTACACCGATCAATAACAGCGCACGATCTGTCGCCAGCGTCGCCACGGCAACTTCGATCCGGCGTTTATCGCCCAAATACTTCGGCGTGATCTCGGTTCCGTCGTCCAATTTTCCACCCAGAAGATATTTCGCAACCGCCCAAGGGGAGAGTTTCCAATTCGCTGGACGAGGATGCTCATCGTGCTTGGCCAAGGCCTCCAGCTCTTTCGCGAAAATTGTCTCTGCGGCCTCGCGCAGGGCGGCCTTTGCTTCGTTTTTAGGTTTCGATTCAGTAGTCATAGTTGTCATTCTTTATTTTGTTTTCACACTGCGATTCAACTTCCGGCGAAATTCGATCACGCTGCAAAATTCATCAATGGCCGCCCTCGCCTCCGCTCGTTCAATCTCCTTCGGCCACGAGTTTACCGCGCCCGCGAATTCACACGGCATCACCTCTGCCAATTGGCCCATCATGTTGCTCCAACGCCAAATGTGCGTGGGCTCCGGATCTAGGCCGATCTCACGGAACTTCGCCAGCAAGTGGTCGCACAGTTCGTTGCTCCAAGGCATCGACAAGCGGTGGATGTAGGGCCACACCCCCATCAAATCCTCCTCTTTTTTGCAATTTCGCAGCACACCAATCAACGTCTTTTCTATGCTCC
>CAVURW010000122.1:0-20417 GCA_963743595.1 uncultured Verrucomicrobiae bacterium | reverse complement strand
CCCACCAGAAAATCCGAGAACCGCAAAGCTGCGCATGCCTATTCTCTTAGCCGCCTTCAGGGCCTCCAAAATATTCGGCGAATTCCCACTGCCCGTGAGCACGATCAAAACATCCCCAGGACTGGCATGGACTTCTAATTGCGCGCTAAAGACCTTGTCGTAACCCTCGTCATTGCCCAGGCACGTTAAGACAGCAGGGTTCGACGCCAGACTCTGAAACCGCAAACCAGAACCGATCTTTTTTGAAACAGGATAGACAAAATCATTTGCCCAATGATTTGCATTGCCCGCACTTCCCCCATTACCAGCAATAAAGACCCCGCGCTTCTCTTTCCAAGCTTCGCTCAGAGCATCCCGGAGCATTTCCGTCGTTGACCAATCGTGATTCTGTAAAGCATCTGCGAGAAGGCGTGTTTGCTGGCTAAAAAAGTCTTTGGTCATAGAACGAGGTGAGGCGGGACGATAGTAAACCTATCGGGGTAAATCAATCACTTCTCGAGTTTTCGATGGCTGCCATCTATACACTTCCGCTTATGTCATCGGAATCATTTGACCCTCTTGAGGAAAGGATTGCGCACCTCGAACGCACGATTGAATCGTTCAAAAACTGGCAAAAGCACTCGTGGTTTAAGCGCACCTTTCGCCGCTGGAAATCGCCGGAGGCACTGGATGTGAAGTCGGTCGGACCTGAAGCGCGCGAACAGAGTTTGACCTTAGTTAAAGCGCCGGAAGAAAAGAAAAGCATTTCGCCAGACGTTTCGTTTGCGATGTCCGTATGCTCGGAGCAGTCTGTCTTCCCGTTAGAAATCAACCGCAGCTACGGACTCTTTGACAGCTTAATGATCGGGTGTCAGGGCGTTAGAAGGGATGGCTGGTGCAGTCAAGAAACGAACCTCCGCCTCGGTTCAACGAAGGCGGGCGACACAATTCTCATCGTCTGGCGACACACTGCTTCCGGTAACGCTATCAACCTAACGCTCTCGCTACAAAATCATCAAGATGCGCAGGTAACGATCCTTCCGTGCGCGTTTACACTTCGCCTGCAAGTGGCCGTTGATAACCCGATTACCGATATCATATTGCAGTTTGCCGAGGCATTTCCGCTCAACCCTGATGATCCGCATGTCTGTTCTGCATGCTTGGAAACCGTGAAGGTAGACGCGGACATCAAGACCGACTCGACCTGGAGTTTCCTAACTTTTCAATCGCGTTTCAGTGCGTTAACGTCTTTGTCCCCGGAGGCTTTTGATCTGCTGACGCTGGTGGGGGATTGTTGGCTATCCCGAGGTCAGATCGAACAAGCCCAGTGGATCTATGATCGATTGTGGCTCTCGAATCCAAGTAATCGGTCGGACCCGGAAAAGATCAGAGCGTATCTCCATCAGCATGCGGCTCTAGCGGAAAACTTAATTCGAATTGGACGTAAACCGGATGCTTTTGAGTTACTCAAGGTTCGAACCCAATTACATACGACTCTAGCCAAAGAAAATGGTTTGTCAGAAACCACGGTTTATCTGAGTCCAGCTTGGACTTGGGCCTACGGACACATGGCCACGATGCACTGGTTGATTCAGGCCAATCTCCTATCGGAAAACCCGAAGAAATTCGTTCTTTTTCCGTATGAAGGCAAAATTCCAAATAAACACTTACTCAGTCACTTCTCGCCCTGGATTGAAATCGACAGCCGCAAAGAAACCCGGATCAGCCTGGCGGGTGTGCTCTTAGGGCGCGATATCTCGGACTATACAAACGCCGACTATATTGAGATCAGCCAGCGCTGGAGAGATGCGGGCAAACCGCCGCTTTTAAGGCTAACGGATGAAGATAAAAGAAGCGGTGCCGAGCTCCTTCAGCAATTGGGCGTGCAATCGGGACAGTGGTTTGTCTGCTTGCACGTTCGCAGCGCCGGGGCGACGGATGGGGAAATGACCACCCGGAACGCCTGCCTGGAGACCTATCGAGATGCTGTTGGCCTGATTACTCGTGCGGGAGGTCGCGTGATTCGGATCGGTCCCAAACTGAACCCGCCCTCAGATATTCCCTGGATTATCGACTACGCCTCTAGCCCCCTGCGAAGCGAATGGGGAGACGTGTTCATAAACGTTGCCTGCAAATTCTTTGTGGGAACGACCTCCGGGCCTGGAACCGTAGTCGAAGCCTTCGGAACGCCTTCGGTTAACACGAACTGGTATCCTCTTTGCGATGGTCCCTACAGCGGCATGTATATCTGCAAATTATTGTGGCACGAGGAAGAAGACCGATTTCTCTCATTTTCGGAAATGTTGAATGATCAAAACATTCTCCTTCTCAACCAGTCCATTCTACGCAATCGCAAGCTTCGTCTCGTCGAGAATACCCCGGAAGACATTTGCCTCTTGCTCAGGGAGGTTCTGCAGGTTCAAGAAGGCACGATGACTTACACGGATCAAGAAGTGGCCGATCAAGCGGCCTTCGCTCAAATCATTAAAAAAGTTCTTCCCCATTTCACAGCCAGGCTCGGTCGGGATTTCCTAAACAAATACCGGTACCTGATTAGTAAAGCGCAGGTAGGAGTCACCTCACCTCTCAGTCGCGTTCTTAAATGGCAACAAAACGGCCTGCCTTCAAAAGTCCATCCATGTAAGTTCGTCGACTCGCGGGTCAGATCTTGCTAAACCCGAACGGTAAAATGAGAACCGATTTAAAAGAGTCCCTCAAGCTTGTAGGACTGGAGGGTGGCACTTTTTCCAATCCAACCGAGGATCAGATTCTCGACTTGGAACGCGCGCTGAAACTGAAACTCCCTGCCGATTTCAAATTCTTCATTCAGAATTACGCTCCCAGTCTCTTTGAGGCGAACGTCCATTTCCGATTGCTAGAGCCCTCCCCGCTATCTGAAAACGGTGAGCAACGTATCGATGTGCTTTTCGGCATCTCCTACTTTGATCCCTTCGATATCCTCCGGAATAACGATTATCGGTTTCCTAATTCGCCAGCGCACTCGGTCGTTTTTGCGCGGGACTCCGCAGCGAACAAGCTGATGGTCTGTTGCGATGATAATCGCGTTCTTTTTCACGATCGCGAGCATGATAAATATTATTTGGTCGCGAAGACGTTCGCCGATTTTATTGATTCGTTTGTCATTAGAATTGAGCCCGAGGAGATTGTGAATGCGGATACTGCCGAATGAGTTGAATTGCGCTTCGATTCGAGACTTAACGCCAGCGACCGGGTTTGCACCCTCAATGAAAAGTCTTTTTCGTTTTGAAATGTCCGGGATTGCCCTCCTCTGCTTTTTTCTCGTGGCGGTCTCTTCCCAAGCACAGACCGCCTCCACGAAAAGCGTGATGGAGACGTTACCGAAATTTACTGCAGATGTGCCTGAAATCGGGCCGGAGGAACAGCCCGCGACGCAATCAGAACCGACTCGCTTCCCAGCACCCGAGCTCTCGCGTCCTGGCAACGGTTTAGCTCAGCATCCCCTGCTTTTCATTGGCGAGGGCTGCAACAAGATGTTCGTCATTAACAATGGCAAGATCATCTGGACCTACTCCACCGGCCAAGGCGGCGAGTACGACGACGCGTGGCTACTCTCGAACGGGAATATCCTTTTCTCGCGCATGGGTTGGGCAGGCGAGGTAACGCCGCAAAAGAAACTTGTGTGGCGCTACAATTGCGCTCCCGGAACGGAGGTTCATACGCTCCAACCGCTCGGTCTCGACAAGGTATTTATCGTTCAAAATGGAACACCGGCCAAGATGATGATTATCGAAAAAGCGACCGGTAAAGTGGTGATGGAACACGAAATTCCGGAGGTGGCTGGCGAATCGGTTCATGGGCAATTTCGGCGGGCGCGCGTCACCGCTCAAGGCACTTACCTGTTCTGTTGTTTAGAGGGACACAAGGTCATCGAGTACGATAAGGATTTTAAGTTGATCTGGACCTATCCAACTCCGCAACCGTGGGCGGCCATTCGCCTTCCTAACGGAAATACCTTGATCAGCGATGAGGTGAAGCAAACGACTGTAGAAGTGACGCCAAAGGGAGATGTAGTTTGGAAATGCGACTTGCAGGCCGATCTACCGCCAGAACTCTATTTTGTTAAATGTCAAACCTGTGTTCGGCTGGCAAACGGCAACACGATCTTTTGTTCACATGGCGGACAGAAAAAAGAGTCACCTCAGCTCGTGGAAATTACACCGGAGAAAAAGGTCGTCTGGGTTCTCGACGATTGGACGGATCTCGGTCCGGCAACCGCCATTCAGGTTCTCGACGACCCCGGTGTTCCCGAAGTGCCCGGCGATTGCTTGAGGTAAGCCGATTTTCGATGCCCACAACGCGAGCGAGCCCACCCAGTGTCTTCAGGGTCGTATTCGGCTCAGGCGTTCGCGTTGTTTGGCTTTAGGCCCAGCGGGCCGGCCTCAATGTAGCCTGGGTCGTAGGTCGGGCGTAGACCTACTTTTTTGGGTTTGATTGAAGTCGTGACCAGACTGGCCAGGGTTTGCCGAGAGCACCACAACATCTTGATTATCAGTATGTTGCGATTTAGAATATTTTGACTTTCTAGTGACTAGGTTTGACTTGTCTACCCGGTTCCGGACCAAATCTTGTGTGCCTATTTGTGTGCGTGATGTCAAACTGGGCAGGGTCAATACGGCGTCAGCTACGGGTAAAAGCCCGGCATCGGTGTAGGTTTGGGTTGTCAGTTTGATGTCATGATGGCGCATGACTTCCATCGCAAGTCGCGGATTGATTCCTGCTCGGGCCATATTGGTGGCGAGGGTGTAGCGGAGGGAGTGAAAATCGGCGCGTTTCCCATCAGCATTCACAAACTCAATGTCTGCCGCAGCCAAGTCCTGCCGAAACTGGGTCATGTTGGGGATGAGCAAAGCCAGCAATTTCGCAGGCGTAGGATTCTTGCGAACTTGTTTGATTAAATCTGGAAGGAGATCGGGATGCAGCGGAATGGTCGCTTGGCGATGGTTCTTGGTGATCGAAGCTCGAACGGTTATGAACGGCTGAGTAACATCAAGATGGATATCGGAAGCCACGAGTTTGCCCAATTCACCCCGCCTGAGCCCGGTGTAGACGGCCATCAGGTAAACAAGCTTACGAGGCCCGGAAACCGAGAGGAGTCGTTGCATTTCTGCATTCGTAAACGCTCTGCGAACCCGAGTTTGTTTACCTGCGATCTGGACACGCTGCACACGTAGGAGTGGGTTCTTTACGATCCGTTCCTGGCGCTCCATCCAATTAAAGAGCCCGGAGACGGCGACAAAGTATTCTTTGAGTGTTTTGGGTGCACGCTTCTGTTTTCCGCGCCACTCAATGAAGCTGTCGGCTGTGACATCAGTCATGACATTCCAGCCGCAACCGCTGGCGACCTTCTGAATGACTCGGCCTAAAACGTAGATGTACCGAGGTGTGAGACCTCGAGCGGCCACGTCGGCCAAGTAGCTTTTGAGATGCTGTTCTATCGTCATTTGTGCGACGTTGACTTGACTTTCGGTGGGGGCTAACCCAGCGGCCTCCAATTGCTTTTGTTGCACGATCTTTTCCAACGCTTGTTGGGCGACTCGTTTGTCCGAAGTATGCAAAGCGATATCGGTAATTTTGGCGTCACCGTCCAACCGATAACGTCCACGATAGAGACGAGCCGTTTCAATCTTCCCATTTTTCTTCGTGCGCTTGCGCCTGTAGACCATGTTGATCATATTTTCTTTTCCTTGTTGTCCCGCTTTTGTTTGAGCCGTTCCAGGTAGGTCGTTACGTCCGAGTTATAAAGTCGAGGTGAACTCAAAACTTTGACAGGTTTTGCGAGATCGCCTCGAGCGATAAGCCGACGGACAGATCGCGATGAAACACCCAGCTTTTCGGCAACATCTTCCAGACTCATCAAGTGTTCGTCGTCGAACTTAAATTTCGGAGAAAAGAGTAGATTATTATTATTCATATGTCGAGTAATTAGAGCGTAACGTCACCATTTCGGGTAGCGTACGAGGCGGCATAGTCGGACTGCATAAAATAAGTGAACCACATCCACGGCGACCCGTGTCGTGTACCGGTGGCACTTGTCGCATGTCCCGTGAAAATATTAGCGTGGTATGCCTGATTATTCCCTTTTTCGCTGCTCCAGGGCCACTGAAGCTATCGTAACCTCGGAAGTAGTAAAGAGCACCCCTCCACCGCCCCCGGATACTGAGCGTGATTTCCGAGCGTGGAAGCTGTACCGCTTTCAGAGAGTCGGCCAAGAGGCTATTGAGGGGATTGACGAGATTGAGTTAGAAGAACGTCTCGGAGGGCCAGAAGCTTTTAACAGACTGCCTTTTTGAGCGTCAGATCTTCAAATGGCTAACGGAAGTCTTACGGATTCAGCTTTTTTGTCTTGCGGAAGCGGCTTACGGTTTTCTTCACGGTTTGACTTGCGGAAGTATTTTCGGAGTCTCTTTCAAATCACTTTTCGTTTCCACTTTCGGGTCTCGTTGCGATCTCAATTGGCTGCGCTTTTTCGTCCTCAACTTTCGGAACATCTTTTTCTCGGGCTTTTCCAACGGCTTTCCAATTGGAGTAAAATCAGCGTCACATTTTCAGGAACATTTCTGTATCAGATTCTTTCACAAACCCCTTACCAAAGGCTAAGGGGTTGGTGTCCTACTCATGCAGGATGGAGATGGGCTGGTGAAGCTCGTCCAATCGGGTTAGCTTTCGGAGATGTTTACGGCGGTACCTCAAAAGAGTAAGGCGGTGGCGAAGGCTTACTTTGATGAGCACTTATCGCATAACGATTACTATACGGTAGGTGAAGTGGAGGTGGGACGGTGGATCGGTTTGGGAAGTGAACAGTTGGGGCTTCTGGAAGGGTATGCTGTAGATAGGGAAGCGTTCATGGCTTTGTGCGAGAATTTGGATCCGAGAACAGGAGAACGGTTAACGCGTTAAAAAAGTGTTAAAAGCAGAAACAATTCAAACAAGGCTACTGGGAGATTTGGAACACGATCGGCACGCTGGAGGATTGTCCGGCGAAGGACGAATCATGCCAGTGGGATAAAATCCAGTTGCGAGCCGCGTTATCCAAAATCAGCGCGCCACTGGAGGAGGTAACCTCAACGTCCGAAACTCCTCCGGACCCGTCAAAGTTTACACGGACGACCACGGTTCCTTGAATAGCCCTGCGCAAAGCAGCTGCAGGGTATCCTGGTGCTGGGAAGTGTCCCGTGCCCACGACAATCCGAGTGGGGGCCTGTCTTGGAGCTGAGGCCACCTGGGGAGATGGCTTGGGTGGAGCGGGCTTGGGAGCCGGGGTATGCTGGACAACTGGTACCAGTTTGGGCGGTGGAGGCGGCTTTGGTGGTGGGGGCGGCGGAGGGGGTTCTTGAATCATCTGTCGCAACCAATCGATATGGTCTGGTACTGGGGGTGGGCGGTCATCCAGCTCCAGCACCACTTCCACTTCCTCTGGCGGAGGTGGTGGCGGTTCACTTGCAGAAGCGGTCATCAAATCCCGGAGGGACTTGATGTGGTTTTGCCAGGCCAACAGGGAGATAAGCAAGACCACCAACACGTGACTGCCGATGGAGCCCCATAAGCCCCATGGCAGGTATTTCTTTTCAGGAGGATAGTCTAGGTCAGCCGCCGTGATGGTCTTCCTGGCGTCTTGTGTTGGAGGCGCAGACTTAGGTTTTTCCAGTACAGGCATGGTATCTCCCCTTTTACTTTCCAGTTGCCGTAGGCGCGGGAACAGCGGGCACACTGGAGATTACCGGAGCTGGAGTCGGAGTCTTTGCCAGGGGTGTTCCTGCAGGAGGCACCACTTGACTCGCCGACGAATCGACGTTCTGGGTAATTGGTTCCTTTTTAATACTAAATGCCACTCTTTGAAATCCTGCTTGGCGAATCATCCCCAGGACAATCATGACGTCTCCTGGCTTGGCTTCCCGATCTGTAGAGATGAGGATTTTTTGATCGTGATTTCCCGCATACATTTTGCTCAGTCGATCCACCAGAGCGTCCTTGGAGGTGATCAGCTCTTTATCGATGGCTACCTGGCCTTGCTCATCTATCGATATGGAAATGAAGTCCTCTTTGGTCTCATGTACCGTTGAGGGAACATCGGTCGGAAGGTTGATCTTCAGGGAATCGACCTTGATCTTGTTAATGCTGATCACCATGAAGGCAGCCAACAAAAAGAACATGATGTCGATCAGGGGGATGATTTCAATGCGCCCCTTCTTATGCGGCAGCGGCGATACGATTTTCATCAATCAATTCTTTCTTGGAAGCTCCAGCACAAAACACTTCGACGTTCGTACAGGCCGTTTGGATTTCAAAGGTGAGCTTGGCCACGCGGTAGGAAAAATAGTTAAGTGCCACTAGGCACAGAACGGCGATGGTCAATCCGCAGGCGGTAGCAATTAAAGCTTCCGCGATACCTCCGGAAATAGCGGCTTCAGAAAGCTCGGTAGTGCCCAGCTTGAAGAACGCTTTCATCAACCCAGTCACCGTTCCTAGTAATCCCAGTAACGGAGCCAGGGTCACGATGGTATCCATGACCATGAGGTACTTACCGGCCCGTTCAAGTTCAATACCTGCGGCAACCTGAAGGGCTCCTTCAAGTGAGGCATGATAGTGGTTGAGCCCGTGCCAAATGACCCGGAGGAGAGGGTCTTCTGAATTGCGAGTCAAGCTGGACGCCGCTTTCAGATCGCCGTTTTGCAGGGCTTCGTAAACTTTATCGAGCTTGTTCGAATCCCTTTTTGATTTTTCAACTGCCCAATAAATGGAGCGTTCAATGATGACAGTTACGGCCACAATCGATGTGAGCAAGATAGGCCACATGATCCAGCCGCCCTTGATAAAATATTGTACTACAATGTTGTCTTCCATGATGTTTGTTCTTGATGCTCGGTTTTCTCATTCTCACGTCAAAAAGTTACGGTAAGCCCCCCGTAAAAGGCGCGGCGCGGGCCGAATGCCGGGGCAGCAGCGATGCCGATGCCCGAGCCATCGCGAAGTTCATAGTCCTTGTCTAAAACATTCAGGCAGTCAAAGCGCAATTTTAGATCGTTGATCCCCGCTCCATTCAAATGCCAGGTGTGCTCCACACCGATATTCACCGTCTCATAAGGCGCCAGTTTTTCCGAATTCGCAAAACCACCACGAAGTCCGTTATCGTAGAGAAAATCCGTGTGCAATAGAGTGTCTTTATCGTAGGCGTAGGACACACCGCCCGAACCGGTCAGGACGCCTTGGTGATCCAACTGGAAGTGGTGGGACGACAGGTAGTCCAGTTCATTATTCGGGAATTCATTTTGCACCGAGTCAATATTTTGTACCCAGGTTTGGACATAGGAAAAGTTCCCATATGCGGAAAAGGGGCCTTGCTTATAAGTGGTGCTCGCCTCCGCTCCATATACGGTGCCTGACGTGTAATTGAAATTGTTTAGAATGACTGCCGTTCCGAACTGACCGTCATCGGCAAGGTCTTTGGAAAACTTGCAGAACGAGTCCAGTGTGATCTGCCAGGGATCGGTGATCTGCCTTGAAATACCGGCATCAAAATAATGATTGGTTTCAACTTTTGGGGCACTGTCCTGACCATTGAAAGGAGCGTCGGTCGTATATTCAAACTTTCTGAGCGTCGATGGTGGAACGTATTGCAACGTGGGCGGCAAGAAATAGCGCGCATAGCCGACATGGGCTGTAGTAAAATCGTCAATCTGCCAGACCACATTGATGCGCGGATTCAGTCGATCTTTGTGGTCAAATGAAACGTCAAAACGGTCGTAGCGCAGTCCGTAGTTTAAGGTGAGTTGATCGCTCAACTTCCACTCGTCCTGTACGTAGATGCCTGAAGTCACTCCTCTGTTTCCACCGTTGGCAACGATCGTTTCTGGCACGGATGACGATTGCGGCGTCGGGCTGGGCAGCTCTTGACCCGGTGTCGGGGGAGCGAATTGCGAGCTGGCCGGGAAGAGGGTCGACGTGGTGTCCAGAGTCTCAATGTCATAGTTGACAAGCAACCCAAACCGGACCGTGTGGTGATCGCCTAGTTTGTAAGAGGCGTCCGCCTGAAGACCGTTGGCGAAATCACTGTTTGCCACCTTTGCAGCATTGCCGTTGAAGAGCAGATCTTGTACGGGATCAGGAGTAAAGCGGATATCAGTGAATCGGGAAAAGGCGGAAACCTGGCCTGAAAAATCACCTTCGGATTTCTGATAGGAAAGAACGGCGTAATAATTCTGCTCGTTCTGGTTGTCGTTCTGAGCGGCAGAATTTGCCAATGTGCTGTTGTCGCTGTTTATATAGTTCGGCGAAACTCCGCCTATGTTCGGAATCTCGAAATCCGAGTAATCAGCACTCAACAGCAGGGTTGCCCGACTGGATTCGTCCAAATGCTGTGAGAAGTAACCAAAGAGGCTTTCCTGATTCGTGGTATCATGCAACGGATCACCGGGGGTTGTATTACTAATGCCAAGGTCATTGTGCAAATAGGAGGTGGTAACAAAATAGTCCAGATTCTTGGTTGTACCGCCAAATGACGCCGAGGGATGGATTGTATCGTAGCTGCCGCCGTAGATGGAAGCCTCATTGCCATTGAGTTGAGAACCTTCTTTCGTTGTAATGTCGATAATCCCGGCGGTGCGGTCGCCAAACTGCGCTGGCAATGTTCCGGTAATCAGCGTGACCGAATTAATCAGGTGGGGTTCAACTTCCTGCCCAAAACCGTTGAGGCTCTCCGGCAGCAGAACCCCATTGATACGATATTGCAGATTACCGTGATCCCCGCGAACGTGGATCTCCCCACTTTGATCCTGTACCACCCCCGGCGCGTGCAACAGCACCTGCTGAAAAGAGGAATTGTCCCCCTGACCCTGGGACTGAATTTGGTTCTGGCCAATTTTGTAAGTGACTGCTCCCAGACTGGGTGCGATCTGCTCGCGGGCGGCATCTAGATCCCCCTTAACGATCACAGGAGCAAGTTGCTGGACGGCAGAACTCGGTATGACACTCGAGCCGTTTTGAGCGGCTGGCGATGGAGTCGGCGCTTTGCTCGTCGAAGTTTGGGTTGCCGTAGCTGTCGTTGTGGCTGCGGGCATGACCTGAGCGTAATCTGTGGTAATCATCAACGCGCTCAGGCAACTCACTATCATATACCTCTTAAAAGAGAAGAATTGTTGTATTTGTACACGTTCAGTGATCCGGTCAGGCGAGGCGTTCCGTTCTACGTTATCGTTAGAGATAGATGTCATTTGTTTGTGGGCGGTTGGTGTTTAGTAGTTTATGACGCTGTTTTTAGATTTTTTTGATAGGAGAGGTTCTGGCATCTGATTAAGTAACTAAATATTCAATGTGTCGCTTTGGATACACCGCGTAACCCATGCTACATTTTAGAGAACAAACGTTGCCTTCGACAAGTGCTAGAAGCCGAGCAATGCGAGTGCTCCAAAAATCGTTACACCCACCAATGCGATTGAGGCTAATCCAATAAGAATTCCTAGAATGACGAGGGTGCCATTTTTCTCGACCATGCCCAGACCAATCAAAATGGTGGCGATGGCAGCAATCGTGCAAGTCCAGGGGATTGGCAGTGCAATGACACCGGCCAGACTCAGGATAAATCCCCCAAGAAAACGCTTCGTCCAAGGATGAGTCACCCAATTACCGCTTGGCTTGACCGCTTTCTCGATCCTCTGCAGGGACGGTAAAATCGCGTGAACGGCTCCGGCGAAGAATTTGCGAGAAATAGAGCGTCTTAGCAAGTAACGTGGCAATTGGATCTGCTTCTTTCCACGGATCATTTGGGAGGCGAGAATCCCGTTCGGAATGGCGACAACGGCACCAAATCCAGGAAAGTGGACCGGAAGCAGTTCAGGCAGTGAAAACACCATGAGCGACGCTCCGAACGAGGTCGGTCCCAGTTCGTCAACAATTTTTTGAACAGAGATCAACTTTCCAGGGTTGTTATCCAATATTCTCCGAAGGATATCAGACGTTCGTTGGGGAGTAGATTGCGGTGCTTTCAGTACAGGAGATTTTGGGACCGTCTTTTTGACCATCTTTATGGGAATTCGACTTTTGCTTGTCGTTCCCCTTTTCTTAATTCCGCTGGGCTTGAAGGTTGTCCTCCCGACTCCGGCTTCGGCATCAAGGATGAATGAATTAATGGCGATCATAAGGTTCGGATTGAGATGCACCTTTGCGATTTTTCAGAAATTCTGAAAACGCGTTTAATGTTTCTTCACTCACGTGGTGCTCGATTCCTTCTGCGTCCGCCATAGCTACAGAAGGGGGTATGGATAGCGCTTCAAGAAACTGGACAACAGTGGTGTGTCGAAGCCGCATCGTCTGAGCCAGCGCTTTTCCGCTATCTGTCAAAAAGATCGACCTGTAGGGAATGGTCTTAACTAAACCCTGTTTTTGCAGTCTTTCGACTGTCCTAATAACAGTCACATGACAAACACCCAAGCGCTTGGCTAAGTCCGTTGCCCGTGCCTCCCCGTTTTCATCGATTAAATCCGCTATCGCTTCGACATAGTCTTGTGCTCGTTCTTTGGAGTGTTGCTGTCGCGTTTGGCGCTGGCACTCAGCAATACTCTTATCCTGGGCTTCTGCCTCGTCGCCCCTCTTTCTCCGCTTTTGTGTGTCTTCGATTGCCATAATTAGCTCTTATTGGTTGGGAATCGGTAGACCCAGATGCCCGTAGACGGTTTGTTGCACCCAAACGGGAGTGATGGAGTCAAATATTAATTTCACATTGAGAACGATGATGACCCAAACAGTGATCCAGCCGACGATGTAAAGCCAAGTCGCATTAACAAACTCACCCATCTTGGCCCTATTGCTGGTGAAACTCATGAGAGGCCAGATAGCAAATCCCAGTTGCATACTCAAAATCACTTGGCTGAGAATGAGAAGATTGTCGGCCTGCTTATCTCCGTAAATTCCAATCACGACGACCGCCGGGACAACGGCGAGCAAACGGGAGGCTAGCCTTCTGAGCCACGGGGCAAGACGAAGGTGAAGGAATCCTTCCAGAACCACCTGTCCAGCGAGGGTGCCCGTAAGTGTTGAGTTTTGTCCGGAAGCCAGGAGTGCCAGAGCGAAGATAACTCCGGCAGCCCCGGCACCGAGAAGAGGAGTTAGCAGGCTATAGGCATCTTGAATGGAAGCCACGTCTTGGTGCCCAGACCAGTGAAATGCTGCACATGCCAAGATCAGAATGGCCGCGTTCACAAGCAGGGCAAACATCAGGGCAGCCGTGGAATCGATTGTGGCAAAGCTAATGGCTTCCCGTTTTCCCTCGGAGGTCTTCTCGAAAGCTCTGGTTTGAATAATCGACGAGTGAAGGTAGAGATTGTGAGGCATGACAGTGGCACCCAAAATTCCGATTGCCACATAAAGCATCTGTGTGTTGGTAAGCATCTCGGTATGCGGAATAAAACCCAGCAACATGCCGTTAAACCCTGCCTGCCCAAATCCTGACCAAAAAATTTCAATAGAGAAACAAGCCGCTATGGTTGCAATGAGCGTGATGACCAGACCTTCGATGATACGAAACCCGCGACTTTGCAGGTAGAGAACCATGATCACGTCAATGCAGGTAATGATGCAGCCCCAAACCATCGGAATTCCAAAGAGGATTTTTAGCGCGATGGCGGAACCGATGACCTCAGCAAGATCGCACGCGGCAATAGCGATCTCACAAAGCACCCACAAGAAGTACACCACCGGCATCGGATAGCTGTCTCGACACGCTTGGGCCAAGTCACGTCCGGTAACTATTCCCAGTTTGAGACTTAAGTGCTGAAGCAGAATCGCGATGAAGTTTGAAATCAGGACCACGCTCAGCAACGTGTAGCCAAATTGTGCCCCACCCTGGAGATCGGTCGCCCAATTGCCGGGGTCCATGTAACCAACAGCAATGAGGAAGCCGGGGCCGGAGAAGGCCAGCATCTTTCTCCAAAACGAGACACCCTTATTGATTGGAATAGAGCGGTAAACCTCTGACAACGAGGGTTCTGCTGAGTTTCGCCTCCAGCCTGGATCTACGAGAGGCGAATCAAGCGAGTTTGAGGTATTGTTCATAAGTAGCTAAATCTTCATGGTTTAGGCCATAATACGGATTGTAACCTTGGCTACAATGTAGACGTGAAGCTACTTTCCTGTGAACCAACTGTCAACGGATTTTTTCTCCCCAGCCGCAAAAGCCAAGAAACCATCTGGGCAAATCGAGAGCCCGAACGCGACGCTATGAATCATTTGGGGCATAAATCCAGGGCAATTCACGCCGCTTACGGATCTGGAGCGAACCCCACCGTTCTGCCTCTGGAGTTTTATGAGATGGAGAAAGCAAAGAATATTGTGCGGTTTGATAGTCAGACAGAGCAGAGCGCCAAGGCGTTGTAGCCCGGGTTGATTGCTTTCCGTGATCGGGCGGGGATGTCTTCCTCGCCCGATGTGTTGAAATAATTTGGACAGGTCGGACTATACCGACTGGTGCGCTACCCGATTTCCTCAGTTTGGTGATGAACTGGGTGCATGACTAAATCGATCCATTACTCTTTTATTGAACCGTTAGCTATTACCCAACCGCAAGCCGTTAAAATGCTCGGCTCCAAACAGATTCTCAAGCGGATGATGGCGGCTCGTTGGGTGCATGTCGTCCGCAAAGGTGGGCCAGGTCGGGCAACTCTTCTGGACATGGAAAGCCTCAAAAAAGCGTACAACCGTTGGAAGCAAGGCGAGCTGCCGCCCCTCACTCCTGGCGAGAACGGCGAGACTATCTTTCTGCGTTCTTAGCGGCTAAAATAAAAAAGAGATTGACTCTTTTATAAGATCATCAGCACTCTGAAAAAGAGCTGATTTAGCAGCTAAACGAGGGCGTTTCTGGTGCCTCCCATTTTCCCCACCTGCCACCCTAGCCCTAGCGGCAATGAGCGTTTAGGGTCGGGTTTGGGGCCGGAACAGGCCCCAAGCGACGCCAGGAGCAGCTAAATCAAGTGAGGACGACATTCCCCCCAAGGTCCATAACCTGGGGGATGGAGAGGGCTCCGCCCGGTCCGAACCTAATATTTATTGTCTTCCCTTCAGACTCGGGACATCTGATCGACAAGCGGAGTGAAAAACATTCCGCCCACATGAGCCTCGAACGGTTGTTTAATCTCGCGTAATGTGATGGCTCGAGCTTGCTTTTCATTGATCGGATGAAAGGCGTCTTCGATGTCAAAAAGTTTGTCGTCTCCCTGTCCCACGCCACACTTCTCGCAGTGATTCATCCAGTACGATTGTTTTAAGGTGTCGCTATAGCCCAGTTTGTAAAGACTGGTGATTGCCGTTATGCTTTGTTCCACAGACTTAGGAATGGACTCCACATATTGCAGGAAAGCAGGCTCTGGAACGAGTTCCCAGTCATTCTCTAACGATTCGTGATCCTCGGGAACGATAAAGGCAAATAGACGAGTCCCTCCACGACATTTCCAGCAATAGTCCGCCGTCTGAGCGATAAAATAATGGGAAGCCCGTACGTTGGATTCCTGAGAAGTCGAGTCAGACACCATGCACAACAGTTAGGCACAATTTCGAGCGCAAATCGAGCCTTCATCCTGTCTCGTCTTCAGGGCGATCACTTCCCGTGATCGGGCGGGGATTGTCACCCCGCCTGCCACTTCTTGTGGCCACCCCATAGCTTTCTGTAGCGCCATTCCCATACGTTGAACAGTTCTGGCAAGATGACTCTATAAGCCCCAGGCCCTACTTTATCCCAAAACTCAGCGGATTTCTGGCTCCAACCTCGTGAAGCTTTTTGAAGCCATCCGGATGCTTCTTGAAGAAAAACAGCTACTTCTTGACGCCTTTTGGCAACCTTTCGGTTATCTCGGAAGATCCTCGGTTGCTGAACAGTTGCCGTTCCTCTTCGCACGACACGGTTTGACACGCCTTTAAACGTCTTTACGCGCTTTTAAACGCCTTTGCATTCTTCGGCCTTCTCTCTGGCTCCCGTGCGTAATCCCGTTTAAAAACGCTTACCCTACGCACTTCTACGCGCTTTTACGCACCAGCAAAAGTAGATGACGAATGTCATCAACGTATTGCCTCTCGCGAACTTAATACGAGTGGATAACAAGAAGGGTTCTTCCTCGCACCTGCTGCGGTCCAGCCTTCCCGCCCAACCTTGTTGAGCAACCTGTCTGATTGTCGGCAGGCTCGTGACCGAAAACCAAACCCACAGTTTGGCTTTGAGGGCTTCCCGAGCAGGTCGACAATTCGTACTGTTCTCGGAAAGCTCTAACCAAACGGAAACGCGCCGACTTCAGAAGAGGTGCGGCGCAACGGGGTTTCTATCTTCTATCCTGTGCAATTATTCGATGTAGATTTGGTTTTTGGTTCGAGGCAGGTCAGGCCTCTAAAATAGACTTTGCTTCCAAATGAAGGGCTTGCCGACCAAATTTATCTAGAGTTACAAATAATTTGCGAGATTCCCGAAGACCCTCTGCTAATGCCCTATTGATCCTGATAAGCCCCTTAGAGTATTTAATATGACTAGGGAATATATTGAGTTCTGAATTCTCGTAAAATCCTATGGACACTTCAGTAACGTCGAAGTTGTTTACAGCATCTATGATTCTAGTTTGTGGTATCCCAGGAATCTCGGGAGTCAATCCGGGTTCCGGTGCTAATGAAAGCATAAGTACAGGAAAACTATCAGGTCGTGGGTGCATCTGACAAAGAAGCGTATCAACGTCATCCGGCAGTAATGTTTGTACTAAAATCATTTATCGCCCCTGTACTACTGATTAGTTCCCTGACGGACAGTAGATGATCTCTTGTGTAGAAGTATAAGAGGGGATTAAAATCTGTAGGTTGGGTAAAGGTGCCTAACTCTCCAGGAAATGTGAAGGACACGAGCTGCGTGTCATCATAGGTAAGGGACAACTGAAACCAATCCACGGGAACTGAATACCGAGGGCAATCGTAGGTGCAAAAGCTAAGGTCAAATTTCCCGGCTAAGGTTGACATTCGGGCGGTTTGCGGAGGCAAATCTTCAATTGGTGAGATTTCTCTTACCATTGCGTTGTACACACAGAGGGCAAGGACTTGAAACGCGAAGGCGACAAAGAAAGCCAAATCGGGCGTAGGCGATGTACCTACCCAAGCCAGGGCGCATACCGATTGCCCATGAGATCGTCATAGCTATTGTGATCGAAACTTAATAATCTCGAGGCTAAATTGTGAACCGTAAACGCTGATGCTGTTGTCGAATAGGCTAATAAGGTACCCCACTGAATCCAAGCCTTAAAATATAACAAAAGCTGCTTAGGGTCTGAGACGAAGACTCCTCGGATTCCGAGACCCATGTCGGATTCGAAGAATTTCCACTGCGGCAGCAGGTTTGTTCACCTCGTAATAAATAACATAGGAATAAAGGAACACTTTTCGTGTGCCCGGCTGATTTTGTACGGGACTTCCCGCCACAGGTGCCCGACCGACTTCTATTGCCCGCTCCACCAACTCTTGACCAATTCGGGACGCTGTGTCTGAGCCTGCTTGCTGGGCCAGATATTCAACAATCTCTTTAAGATCGCGAACAAAAAAGTCGTTTATGACGACTTGGAAGTCCATTGAGTGACCAGTTGGCGCACTTTCTCAACGGAGTGAACCTTTCCCTCACGTATGGCTTGCCGGGCCTCATCGAGTGCGCGCAGGGTTTCCGGCGTTTCTTCGTCATGCTCGGATCGCAACTGATCCAAACGCTGTCTGATCATGTCCTGGTCTTCAGGGGATAGCTGGGGCAATTCTTGGAGTATTTCCGTTACGGTCATAGGGAGAGTCTAATCAGCTCTACCGGGAGGATCAAGTAGCGTAATTCCATGGCTGAATCCACCGGATTCAGTTCAGAACATGCCCAAGCGAATAGGGTTCAAAGTGGGTTCACAGGGTACAAAACAGGGTACACGGGAGTAGTGGTATCCTAACAGAGTACTAGTGGCGGAGTAGTGGCAGATTAGCCTTGCTACAGAGGGAAGCATCCGTTATTTGTCGTAGGCAGTCGGATAGCTGGATCGTCCGAGCCCTACCTTCGGAGCTTCATACGCAAGTCCCTGCAATTGAAGCACTTAACTTTTTAAAAACCTCCAAAAACCTCCGACTGGGCCTAAAAGTGGGCCTAGATCACCTCTTTTTGGGGTTGCTCTGGAACTATTCCGCAGCTATCTCGGCACAAGGAGGACGCTACTCCTTAACGGAAAAACGGCCCTTTCCAGTAGCCTTGCTCATGGTTCAGGAGGCCGCATGAAAGAGCGCTACAAGATGTTCTGCCGTAAAGGCGGAATGTTCTATGCCCGAGATATGGTGACGAAGTCTAAGCAGAGCCTTGGCACGACCAATCGGGTAAAAGCGGCGCGTCTGCTGGCAGCGAAGAATCAGGCCACCGAGCTGCCGTCTCTAAACAAAGGGATGGCGAAGGTTTACCTTTCGGCGTCCTCGCCAGAATTCAACACAAGGACCTGGCAGGAAGTCATGGATCGGTACGTGGCTGCGGGAGTCGAGTCGACCAAGGAACGAAAGCAAAGAGCGTTTCGGAGTCGGCCCTTTTTCGTCCTAGGAAAGATCAAGTTGATCGACACCTCAGCGGAACATTTGTTTTCCGTACTCGAACATAGGAAATCGGGCAACTCGACCCATCATTATCTGAAGCGCCTCCACAATTACGCCCTCCACCTGGGCTGGCTGTTGTCTCCAGTCATGGCCGAAGCTGCTTGGCCGTCGATTCGAAGCAAAAAATTCCATGCCATTGACAGGGGATCATGGCCAAGGAAACCAACCTAGAGAGGAGGCTTTATTATGCGCTCCTCTGGGAAACAGGCGGTTCTCAATCAGACATTTCCCAACTTACCTGGAAGAGGGTTGACCGTGAGAATGGGTTCATTCACTTCGAACGTCAGAAGCTCGAAGGAAAGCATGGCGGCGAAACGTCTATGAAGATCGGGCCACGCATCCAAAGTATTCTCGACCAACTTCCACAAATGGGCGACTTCTTCCCGAGGCTCAAGAGAGAAAAGCCTTCCCACCGCTCCACAGAATTCAAGCGCCGCTGTAAAACCCTCAAGATCGAAAGCCGCACGCTGCATTCGTACCGCTATGCCTGGGCACAAAGGGCCAGGACAGCAGGTATGCCCGAACGGGACGCTATGAATCACCTGGGACATAAATCCAGAGCTGTTCACGCGGCTTATGGCGTGGGAGCAAACATAATGGTGCTGCCGCTGGAGTTTTACGAAACGGAAAAGGCCAACAAAATTGTCAGATTCAACAAGAATCCCGGCGAATCTCGGGCGGTTGTCTAACGTCCCTCCGATCGCTAATAGTCTTGGTAGCACCAAGCAGAATAGATAATCTTAAAGGCAGAGAAGATCGTACCCGATAGAAACAACATGCCTAATCGACAACTCAGCTCCGACGAACAACGGACATTGGCAGCGCCTCTGCTCGGTTACATACGAGACCAATTGAAGGAGTCTAGCGCTGGGGACCCTGGCCTTCTCTTCGCACTTCGACGCAAGATCGCCAAGGAGCTGATGTATGATGAGCGCAGTAAGCCAATGGTGCGCCGTCGCTTGAAGGCACAAAAGCTCCTTGAGCAAAAAGGTCTCTGTAAAAAATGCAGTAATTCTCTCCCTGAATATGGATCGGTGCTCGACCGAATTAATGCGATTGACGGTTACACGACCACTAACGTCCAGCTGTTATGAGCCCGCCAAAGTCAGTGGCGATTTTGGCTGCTTTAGATGATCAGATTGCCCGGGATATCCGCAAGATTGTGGATGAAGCGTGGCGTGGGTTTGAACGTGAAGTAGCGGCGACTCGGGATGCTTCCAAGCGCAATGCAGCGGGCAATCGTGTTTATGAAACTAAACAGACCGGTGAACTGATCGCCGCTGAATTTGTTCATAACGCCAGTCGTGTGGGTGATCCCGGTCTCCATTTTCATCGGTTGGTGGTCAATACGACCTACGATAAGGATCGGGGTGGGGTCTATGCGCTCGATGCCCGTGAAATGTTCCGTTTAAGAAGACAGTTCGACTATGAAATCCAAGCCAATGTCGCTCGTTATTTTCTGGAGAAAGGATACAAGACAGTCGTTGGTCAATCGGGCGTGTTTGAAGTGGGCGAAGTACCTCGTGGAGCCATTGATCTCTTTTCTCGTCGGCATGCTCGGGTGAAGGAACGTTTCGCTGAGCTGCGTTTGGAGCGCCCGAATGTTCCCGATCATATCTTGGACCAGCTTGCTGTTTTAGAAACGCGCCCGCAAAAGGTGGTCGTAACCGATTCCGAGCTGCGTGAAGACGTGTTGCAACGCTTACAGGAGGCGGGTTTGACGATTGGGAAGCCAGTTCCGGGAACCGATGGTCGGTTGGCTTTTCGCGAGGTGGCGGTTAATG
>CAVURW010000121.1:0-4231 GCA_963743595.1 uncultured Verrucomicrobiae bacterium | reverse complement strand
CTCAGACTCAACCACGACCTTGACGGTGCCAGGAGTCAGCGTAGATCGAATCGCTACCCGCATCAGGCCTCCCTCGGCTTGCAGTTCCGGGTCGCCTGGAGCGTGATAAGAAAGCGGCTTACCGGGAGTGACGTTGAAGTTGTACGAGCCGCGATACTTTCCCGCATCGCCCGCCACTGTAAAGCGAATGTTGTTATTGGCTAGCGGACACCAGACCCCATTGGCATCGATTATCTTGGCCGTGAGAACTGTCACATCAAATCCGTTCGCCGTAACGCGGAATTTCTCTCCCGAGGGTTTGGTGGCGGGCGGTTCTACGGTGAGGACGATTCGCTGGGCAGGCCCTGAAGAGGTTCGTTCATCGGAGCAAACGGCTTTTCCGTTTGAATCCAGCCCCACCGCTTTGATAACACCGCTTTCCCATGCGAGGCCTTTCCAGGTACAGCGAAACCGGTCATCGGGCGTCATAACTCCCTTGCTAACCCCATTGAGGAACAGCTCTACCTTGGGGCAATTGCTCCAGGCATCAACGTCCTGTTGCCCCGTGTAATTCCAGTGACTTTGCAGCGCCACGCCGGGCCGAATCGAAAAGGGAGTCCACACCGCGTTTTTAAAGATGTGGTAGGTCAGTTTGGGCAGTCGATTCCCATCCAGGGCACAGGAACCGAGCGATTTGTGTTGAGTAACCCCGTTCAAACAGGTCAAAAGCCCTTCTCCTTGTGTCTCCGCCAGCATCCACCAGATCCAACCGCAGGCTTGATCATTGAGGTTACTTTGGTAATCGGCAATGTAGTGATCCGCCACAGCCTTTTCACTCTCATAATCAAACCGGGCCATAACAAACGACGCCAATTGTTTCTTTGTGACCGGATCCCGCTTCCAATTACCAAAGTAGGCTTCCCAGTTGATGGAAGGTGATCCTTTAACTTTCAGATACTTGTTCGTGTACCCAATCATCACCTTGCGATCGGCGGGAAAGTAATCCGATTTACCCCGGCTGCCTACAATTCTGGGCTGGATGTAATCCCATTGATCCGCCAGTTCAATCGTGCTTCTGGGTGAATAGATGGCTACACCTGGAGCTGGGAAAGCCAGGCCATTGTTCGATTCCCATACCGCAATGGAAGGATGATTCCGAAAGCGGATGATCATGTCCCGATCATATTCTTTCTTGTAGGTATTGCTTGGATCTCCCCTCAATGACCATTCATTATCACCACTGTCTAAGAGCACCAGGATTCCATAGGCATCGCATGCTTTGATCAGCTCCGTAAACGCCGGTACATGCCCCACTCGCAGCAGATTTCCACCCGCCTCAGCGATTAACTGGATATCTTTCCATTGCAGATCCGCTGGTACAGCCGACCCTAGCGCCGGGTAAAGATTCCGGTGCCCGAATCCATTCAACAGATGTTTCTGGCCATTCACGTAGCAATAATCGTCGTCCCAGGTGATCATCCGAATTCCCAAAACGTCTTCCACGGAATCCACCTCCGCACCGTTGTGCATCACGCTGGAGACCACTCGGTAGAGGTGGGGCTTACCGTAAGGGCTGTTATTCGGATACCACAATTGTGGATTCGCTACTTCTCCGGTTTGGTCAAAAAGGGCTACTTCTCATGGCTTGATGGTTCGACTATTCTTAAAGGAAACGATCGGCTTATCTGAAGAGTCCAGCAGGGTAGTGATTAACGTGACCTCGGCCGGCGTGCTGTCCTCGTTTTCTACATTGGTTTGAAGCCGAATCTGGGCCTTCTCAGACGATGCGGAAACGGTGCCCACGTAGGTGCCCCACTTTTCTAGAGGGGAATAGGAATTTGATGGAATATGGACCTTGGCCGTGGAGTAAAAACGCACCGGGCACACAATTCCACCCAGCCCCATCCCAAAAGGCACTTTCGTTCCAAAACCAGGGTCTGCATACCATCCAGATCGGGTTCCATTGTTCACCCGCACGGCCAAAACATTTTCGCCGTCAAATCTAACCTGGTCGGTAACGTCCAGGGTAAAGGGAAGAAAGCCTCCCACATGAGTCACCTGTCCAGGTTGAGGCACTGCGGTATTCCCCGGGATTAGCTTTCCATTCAAGTAAACTGCGGTACCCGTATTCACACCGAGAAACTCCATAAATAGCTTTCTCCCCTTTTCACTCGAATCCAGGCTGAAATGTTTTCGGTACCAGAATGTACCGAGGACGGTCAAACTGTTCACGGCATTTTGAAAAGTGTCCATGTCATTGTAACAATGAGGAATAGCCACCGGTTCAAAGGCATGATCATCAAACTCAGGCAGCGCTACTTCAGGAATCGGACCCGGTTTCATGTGAACTTCCTTCGCGAACAGCCAGTTCGTGCTAAAGGGAATTTCAGCCCGTTGAACTCTTGGAGGAGTAGCAGGATCCGCATTAGCCCACGTTCGACAATTTATCCCCACGGCGCCTAGGGCCAATGTTCCGATAAATTGCGACGATTGAATTCGATTGGGTTCATATTGTTTTATTTTGTATCCGAGGAACTCACAGGTCTGTTATTGAATTGGGAAAGCAGCATCGGAAATTTCTATTGAAGGTTCATCTGAAGCACCGTTACCGAGTAGCCTGGGAGGATGTACTTAAAATCGGCGCTAACTCCATGCACAGGCGAAGCGATCGGCACTATTTTTCGCGGCTTGGCCAGGGAATTAATCGCCTTCGGATCGGTGCCACTCAGAGGGAGTGCGGTGCCTTCAGCCGCAAGATGCCCTGACCCGGTAAAGTTCATCTGAAGCTCTTGCGGTAGGGGGTTCACGTTCACCAGTTTTCCGAAGAGAAGGTTGTGGCCGGAGTCCCTTGTAACCACCGCCTGGGTGGGGCTGATTTTAGCCGTAACTTCGTCAAGATTCACCGCAAGGCACGGGGCAGAGACTCCATCAGCGGGCGTGTTCCACACCATTAGAGTGACCAAAGCAATAAGTGGACGGTTGAATGTGTGGATGGGTGGAATCTTCATGGAATGGAAAAGCAGCTGGACACTGATGACTTTACATTCTCATAAACCATGGACTACAGATCTAGTCGCGTGGATTTTTCTACCAAACAATGGCACCTCTTTCGACGGATGTTTCCCTCTGTTTTGAGGTTCCATAGCGCAGACTATCTGCTCAAGAAAGGGCGATGGCTCTCAACCGTTTTGAAATATCCCAGCTTTTCGTTCGTACTGGATGGACATGGAGAATTCCGCCATCAGGGGCGAACTTGGCCCATCGTAGCAATGGTTAAACGAGTTCATACCGATGCTTTGAAAGCCGTCCTTGGGTATGCGTGGCAAAATGGGAATCGGCGGCTTCGGCGCAGGGCAGCGCTCCTGCAGGCGTGCCGACAGGCGCAGGAGCAGATGCGTTCGGGGGCGTGGGTACAGAGGGCGCTTCGGAAGTTTTAGGCACAGTGCTCATGGCGGACTCGTTACGCTACGAGGGAAATTACAATTGTCAAAAAGCAGTGACTTTACGCCACGATTTCTGCAGTCCCTCTCCCTCCGCCCGAGTTTTTCCCTTACAAACCACGCCCATGCCGCTAAACCAGACCCATGGGAACTCGGCGGAAATGGATCATACTTTTAGCGCTCGCGGGGATCGCACTGGCGTTCTTAGTGACCCATTGGAACAGCCCTCTCGGCAGTTGGAAGAAAACCGCAAGCCTACATTTTGCACGGGTCGGTCATCGCGCCCTGCTGTTGAAAGACGGACGCGTCATGGTGCTCGGCGGGGCGCGTGCCCGAATGCAATCGGCTAATAGCGAAGTTCGTGAGTGCGAGATCTTTGATCCACAAACCGAGACATGGTCCGATGCAGGGATGAAATATGATGTCGCTGCTGCTGCTGTCTTGCCGGATGGACGCGTCCTTGTCGTAGAACCCATATATGGAGATCCGATTTTTGAATACTTTGATCCAAAAACGAATCAATGGCACCAAGGCCCTTCCTATCCTGTAACCTATATTATAGACCTCCTCATTCTCAAGGACGGCCGAGTCTTCCTTTACTCGCTCAGTGGAGATTCGATGATTTACGATTCCGCATCTGATCAATGGACGCGTGCTGGCGAAGCGAATCATGGCGTATCCTGCATCTGCCTAAATGACGGACGCGTGCTGGTGCTGAACGAGGCTACCTCGTACGAAGATCCGAAGCCCGTAATCTGCATTTTCGATCCGGGTACGATGAAGTGGAGGGATCTGCCTCCCCGCGATGCTCC
>CAVURW010000120.1:0-3088 GCA_963743595.1 uncultured Verrucomicrobiae bacterium | reverse complement strand
CTGGGCGACGTAGATCGGGCCTCGGTAGGTTTTGAGATTCTCGACCGTGTTGTAACGCTCGCTGAGGAGCCAGCCCACTGGAATGTAAGGCGCGATCTTTTCGGCTGCGTGGGTGAGAGAGTCAAATGGCGTTATCAGAATGATTCCGGCAATCGGTGTGTGCTGATCCGGGACGAGGCCTACAGCCCCAGTTCCCAGCGATTCGCCGCAGAGGTAGACGGGGCCTTTCCCCTGTTCAAGGGCGTGGCGGACGAGTTCCCTCAATTCCGTTTGAATCTGCTGTTCATTCGGTCGCCCCTCTCTCCCGCCATATCCCGGAAACTCATACAGGATCACTTGAAATCCACGCGGATTTAGTGCATCGATAAAAAGCTTCCGATCTACGGCGATGATAGCACTGGTGTGGCAAGCGATCATCGTTCCCCGAGTGGCCGGTTTCTCATCAATCGCTTCGAAGCCAACGATTGTTCCCCCCGCATTTCGTACGCTTTTGAGTCCTTCATCTTTCATCCGACCCTCAATGGAGCTCCAGGGAACAGGAGAGGCGGCCGGATAAACCAGCCTGTCTTGAATGAACCACAGCAGCAGGCATACGGCGATGTAACTGAACAGGCAAACGCCACCCAAGGTTCTAAGAAAACGGAACAGGCGTTGCGATGTCACGTGAAGGATCATGGCGCGTGCAGGCCCAAAAAATCGAGGCTTTATCTGCGCTGAGGAGGAGAGTAGTTTTGGCGTATATGTCGCAGCAGATCGAGTATGAGGCAGTGATCGGATTGGAAGTTCACGTTCAGTTAAAGACGAACACCAAGATGTTTTGTGGGTGTAAGAATGAATACGGTGGCTCGGCGAATACGCATGTCTGCCCCGTTTGCCTGGGATTGCCAGGGGTTCTGCCAACGCCGAATGAAGAGGCAATCGTGAAGACGATTCTCACTGGCGAGATGCTGGGCTGCACCATCGCCGACCGTTGCAAGTTCGACCGAAAGAACTACTTCTACCCGGATATGCCGAAGAATTACCAGATCTCCCAGTACGACCAACCGCTTTGCCTGGGTGGCGAGGTGGTTCTAGATCTGCTCTCTTACCCGAAAGACGCGCAGACCGACCCCAAGACTGTGGTGAATAAGCCGATCCGCCTCACGCGCATTCACCTGGAAGAGGATGTGGCCAAATCAACACACGGCGAGAGCGGAAGCGGAATCGATTTCAACCGGGCCGGCACACCGCTCATGGAAATCGTGAGTGAAGCGGACTTGGCTTCTGCTGAAGAGGCGTTCGCTTACTTGAGTGCGCTCAGGCAGATTCTCGTTTACGGCGAAGTGAGTGACGCCGATATGGAAAAGGGCCAAATGCGCTGCGATGTGAATGTCTCGATTCGGCCGATCGGGCAGAAGGAATTTGGGACCAAGTGCGAGCTCAAGAATCTGAACAGCGTGAGTGGCGTGCGGCGTGCATTAAAGTACGAGATTCAACGCCAGGTTCATGTGCTGACCAGCGGCGGTAAAATCGATCAAGAAACGCGGCGCTGGGATGATGTGAAGGGCGAGACGACGCTGATGCGAATAAAGGAAAAGGCGCACGACTACCGCTACTTTCCCGACCCCGATTTACATCCTGTGCGGACGGATACGGGTTTGCGCACCACGGCAAAGGCGCGTCGTCCAGAATTGCCCGGTGAAAAGCGGGCGCGTCTGATCAACGAGTACGGCGTCACCGATTACCAAGCAGGTGTGCTGGCCGCTGATCGCGCTCTGTCCCTTTATTTTGAGGAAGCGGCGAAACCTCAGGTAAAATATGGCCCGGCAATCGCCAACTTCCTGCTCAATGATTACCTCGCCACAGTGACGGGCGATATGGTTTTGCCCACCGCGCCAGCAAGCCATTTTGCCGAGCTGGCGGAACTGGTAACCGCCGGTCAAATCAATGGCAAACAGGCCAAGGAGGTCTTTGGCAAGATGTTGGCTGAACCAGCAAAATCGCCCAAGGTATGGGTTGCGGAACTGGGCTTGGCGCAGGTCAGCGATATCGGCGCGCTCGAGGCCTTTTGCGATCAAGCCATCGCGGCAAATCCCAAGAGCGTGGCCGACTTTAAAGCGGGCAAAGCAGCTGCTGTCAATGCGTTGAAAGGTCAGGTCATGAAGATGAGTAAGGGCACCGCAAACCCGCAATTGGTCGGTGATATTTTGGTCCGGAAGTTGTCGGCGTAATCTTTTGTATTTATGGCAACCACAGATCATCAGTTGTTAACGGCGCTCATGGAAATGATGCCAGACCGGATCTATTTTAAAGATCTGGAGGGCCGTTTTTTGTTGGTGAACCAGGCCATGCTTCGCTTTCTCAAAGTGAGTTCGATCGATGATGTGCGAGGGAAAACGGACTTCGATTTTTTCCTGAGAGAGCATGCCGGTCCAGCATTGGAAGACGAGAAGCAGGTGATCGCGACCAAGGAGCCCATGGTGGCCAAAGTGGAACGCGAAGATTTGCCCGATGGACGGGTGACCTGGGCCTCGACAACCAAAGTGCCCATGCTCGATAAGGATGGGAACGTGACCGGAACGTGTGGGATTTCGCGAGACGTAACTCACGAGCATAATAAGGGCGAGCAATTGCGCATTTACAGCGAAGTTCTGACCGAAAAGCAAAATCAGATGGAGCAAGAAATGGCTCTCGCGCGTCAGGTGCAGATGGCGTTGTTGCCCCAGCAATATCCAGTTTTTCCAAAAGGGCTTTCGCCTAAGGAGAGCGTACTGAAATTCGCCCATCGATACCTGCCCGCAGCACAACTCGGCGGCGATTTCTTCACGATTATTTCGCTCTCGGAAACGCAGGCCGGCGTCTTGATTTGCGATGTGATGGGCCATGGCGTCCACGCCGCGTTAGTGACCGCCCTACAACGAGTTTTGGTCGAAGATTTGCAGTTGCTTGCGGGTGATCCCGGCGCGTTTTTGGGTGAGTTGAATCAGCGATTGAGCCAGTTTTTCCAACCGCTCCCGAGCTCCATGTTCGTGACGGCGTGCTACGCCATCATTGACGTTACGACTGGTAAAGTTCGTTTTGCGAATGCCGGGCATCCCAACCCCATTCA
>CAVURW010000119.1:0-15481 GCA_963743595.1 uncultured Verrucomicrobiae bacterium | reverse complement strand
AGGTCGGGTAAAACATTCCCCACGAAGACGGAAGGAAGTCGCGATGGATGGAGCTAACGATGATAACAAACCGCTCCAGCCACATGCCGATGCTTGGGAAGATGACGAGTCCGAACGCGAGCCATGGGTTGCAACGGACCGATTTGATCCAGAAGAGCTGCGGGATGACCGAGTTGCACATGATCATGCAGACCCAGGTGCCGCCGTAGGGTCCGAAAATGCGGTTTTGCCAGAAGGTGAAGTACTCAATGGAGCTGGTTCCGTAGAGGGAGCAGAAGAATTCCATCAGGTAAATGTAGGTGATCAGCATCGCCATGAATAAGGTGAACCGGCAGCAGAGATCGATGTGCCGGATGGTGATGACGTCTTCGACCTTATAGAGCTCGCGTAGCGGCACCAGCAGCGTGATCAACATGCAAAAGCCGCCGTAGATCGCACCGACGCCGAAGTAGGGCACGAAGATTGTTCCGTGCCAGCCCGGTTCCACTGAGGTCGAAAAGTCACTCGAAACTACCGTACACGTCGTGATGACGAGCAGGGTCGCAATGCCCGCGAGCATCAGGTAGCAGAACTCGTAGTTCATCCATTGGCGTGCGCTTCCGCGCCAGCCCAAACAGGCGATGCTGTAGAAATATTGAGCGATCTTGCTCTTGGCGCGATCCCGCATCAGAGCCATGTCCGGGATCAAACCGACGTACCAAAACATGATCGAGACGCTCAAATAGGTCGAGACGGCGAACACGTCCCAGAGGAGCGGGCTGCGAAAATCGGGCCAGATCGCGTTCGCATTAGGAATTGGAGCCAAGTACCAGGCGAACCAGACGCGACCGACGTGAACGGCGGGGTAAATCCCGGCGCACATCACGGCGAAAACGGTCATTGCTTCTGCGGCGCGGTTGATTCCGGAGGCCCATTTCTGTCGGGTCAAAAAGAGAACTGCGGCGATCATCGTACCGGCGTGACCAATACCGATCCAGAATACGAAGTTTGTGATGTCCCAAGCCCAATTGGCCGAATTGTTTTCACCCCAAACACCTACACCTGTGGTGATGAGATAGAGTAGGCCCAAGCCCGTACATGAGGCGAGTCCGGCCGAAATGAACACGCCAAGCCACCACCAGAGAGGAGTGGGGGCTTCAATGACCCCGGCTACCCGATCGTCCAGCCAACCCATCGAGCGCTTGTTCTCAACGAGAGGCTTGCGCTCCAAGGCTTTCCACGCTTCCGCGGTCTCCTCGGCGTTCCAAGGCAGTTTTGAATCGGTCCTTGCCAGTTCGCTCGTGATTGCCATTAGATTTTCCCTCCGACTTCATCATGATACTGGCTCGTGTGACCGATGTGTTCGGCACCGGGCATCGCCTGGTTCGGATTGCGTACGCGACCCAGATAGGAGGTGCGCGGACGCGTGCCCAAGTAGGCGAGAACACCGTAGTTGCGTTCGTCCTTCTTCGTCTGGCTCACCTTGCTGTTGTCGTCGTTCATGTTACCGAAAACGATCGCTTGAGCCGGGCAGGCTTGCTGGCACGCCACCATAAAGCCGTCTGTGGGCAGGGTAATATCGCCAGAACCTTCACCAGTCTCATTCGATTTGCGTAACTGACTGATTTTCGCGTCTTCAATGCGCTGCACGCAGTAGGTGCACTTCTCGATGACGCCGCGGATGCGGACGGTCACGTTCGGGTTCTTTTGTAGAGCCAGTGAATTGGGCACGCCCTTGGCAGTTAATGGCCCGTCTTTACCGGCCAAAGGACCCAGGAACAGTTCGCCGACCTCGGCTTTTTGACCCAAGATATCCATCGTGACGTTTTGAACGGGGCGTTCGTTGTAATTGAAGAAGTTAAAGCGCCGGACCTTATAGGGGCAGTTATTCGCGCAATAACGGGTTCCGATGCAGCGGTTGTAGGCCATCACGTTGAGGCCCTCTTCGTTGTGGATCGTTGCGTTGACGGGGCAGACCGGTTCACAGGGCGCGTTCTCGCATTGCTGGCACGCCATCGGTTGAAAGAGCATCTGCGGATCTTCCAAGTAATCCGAGGTCTTCGGCTCGCCATCTCGGACATCTGTTCCGAAGTAGCGGTCGATACGAATCCAGTGCATCTCGCGACCGCGAATGACCTGCCACTTGCCGACGACGGGGATGTTATTCTCCGCCTGGCACGCCACAACGCACGCGTTGCAACCGACGCAAGTGTTCAGATCGATCGTCATTCCCCAAGCGGGACGATCAGGCTCGTAATCTTTCGAGTAGAGTTTCGGCGGTGTGTAGGCCGACTCGTAATTCTGGTAACCCTTCAGCTCGCCTTGCGGGATGCTTTTGTCCGAGCCGACGTCCTGAACGAATTCCGGGTTTTTATGGTAATCATCCAGCGTCGCTTCCCGAACGATTCCGCGTCCTTCCATCGAATTGTGTTCTTGCGAAATCGCCAAGCTCGTCAGCTCCGCTTGCTTGACGATGGAGACATCAGGATAAAACGCATTGAAATCGTAGGGCCGGAGCGCATACGCATTGACGCCTGCTCCTGCCGCCACTCGCAGGGGTTCATGCGGCATCTTCTTCGCTTCATCAGTCAAGCGGGGAGTTTTCATTCCCCAGCCCAGTGCGAGGGTGAGTGTTTGATCGTGTTGTCCAGGCGCGACCAATACCGGGATGTTTTTCAGCGTGATCGGCTTTCCAGAAAGGGTCACCGTCACCAGGGGGATCGTGTGGTTGGTCTTGAAAATGGAGGGCCAAATGCCGGGGTCGACATCATCCGGGGCCACGTCGGTATTGGGTAAATCCTGGTTGTTATTCGGGAGCACTTCCACGCCGAATTTCTTTGCGGTCTTCGGACTGACGTAGAGCACGTTTTCCCAGGTCAAACGCGAAACGGGATCGGGCAATTCCTGAAGCCACGAATTGTTGGCGTAACGACCGTCGTCGATGTTCCCGAGAACGAAGTTCAGCTCATAGCGCTCTGGCAACATCACGGGTGGTGCAATGCGAGTTATGCCGGGATCGATCGTTACGGTCTGTTGAACCGGCGCGAACGCGGATGCGCTGATATTCTGAAGCAGGGCAGTCGTGTTCGGCGCGACTGGGTTGAAAAAACCATCATGCACGGTGCGATGCCAGGCGTCTTGAAACGGCTTCCCGCTGTCCGAAGCCAAGCCGGAGATCATGGCAAACGTGTCTTGGATCAACTCCGCGCCTTTGGGCTTGGGAATTCCCGCCAACGCGCCGAGCAACTCGAGTTCCGAGACCCCCTGATAAAGCGGCAAAACGAGCGGTTGCTGGGTGAGGTAGAGTTGGTCAACGGTCGAGGAATCGCCCCAGCTCTCCAGGAAATGTGTGGCGGGAACGTGGAGAGTCGAAGAAGCGGTCGTTTCGTTAACGAACAAGCTGTGGTGAATGACCTGCGCAACGGATTCGAGATTCTTGCTGACGTCGAGGTCACAAGGGCCGTTGAATGCAGGATTTCCACCAAGAATAATCAGCGTATCGACTGCTTTCGACTTCACTTGAGCGAGCAGGTTCTTAATCGAGACAGCCCCGTCTGTGATGAACGATGAGCCGTAGTGAACGGTGTTCCCAGCGTTTCCGAGAAGCTCATTGATTTGAGCCACGAGCGCGTGAACCATCGGCGGTTGCTGCGAGCCTGCGACGACGAGCGAGCGCCCTTTTGCACTGAGCAGATCGTTCGCCACGCCCGCAAGCCACGGTCCAACAGCGGGGTCTGCGAGCGGTACATAGCCGGGAGTGACCTCTCCGCCCAGCTTCTGGAGGAGTTCCACCGCGAATGTGCCCATCCAGGTGGAGGGCAGGCGCAGGCGATGATCTGCCATTCCGCCCGTGAGGGAGAATCGGCCCTCAACGGCGTAGAGGCGCGACATCACCTCTTGAGCCTTGCCCAGGCGACCGCGACCCTTGGCAAAACCCGCGATCGATTGGGATGTGCCGTCGCTCGCGCCGAGGAAATCGCAATCCAAGGAGAGAATCACATCTGCCGCTTCGAATTTGTAAATCGGGAGACGATTTCCCAGAGCGACCGCTTGCGTCTGCAGGGACCAGGGCTCGTAATCGATCCACAGCATGTTTGGGAACTGCTTGCGCAATTCACCGACCAAGCGATGGCGGGTAGGGGAGGAGCTGGGCTCAGCCAGGAACGCCAAACCGGCACCCTGATTGGCCTGGTACTTCAGGCGAATTTTCGTGATTTCTTTGTCGAAATCATCGGCAGTGATCGCGGCATAATCGTTGCCGACATCATTAGCAGTCAGAAAGCTTTTGGAGCGATCGGGATCGTAGAGATCGAGAATGGCGGCTTGGCCGAACGAATCGGTGGTGCCGTTGAATCCGGGGACCAGCGAGCTGCCCTCGAGCTTCGTGGGGCGTCCGTTGTAACTGGTCGCAAGTAGGGGGAGCGCACCGCCACGACGGGGCATCACGGTTGCGAAGCGTTGGGCTTGGCCAGGCACCTGCCATTCCACGCCTTTGCTGTAGGCGACAATATCGATCTGCGGGCGACGACAGCTCGTGAGCGAGAGACCCGCCAAAGCCACGGAGGCACCCATTAGGCGCATGAAGCTCCGGCGACTCAGATCGCCGCCTTCAAATTCCGATGCGCCTTGCGGGAATTCCTGCTTAAGACGCGCCTGGAATTCCGGCGTGTCTGAAAGCTCGTCCATGCTGCGCCAGTATTTCCGGCCAGTCGGCTTCTCTTCAGGATGGTGAAAATGACGTTTCATCGGTGGCAGCCTGCGCAATCTTTGGGCGGATTGATCTTCCAGTTGTGAACCAGCTCAGAGCCCATTTGGATCTGAGTCTTTCCTTGTGGCGGGGTCCAATCCAGGTTGTAAATCGGCGATTGCTCTCCCGGCTTATCCGCTGCGACGGGTCTCACGAAATTCTCGGGGTTGCGGTGGCATTGCAAGCACCACGCCATACTCAGCGACTTATCTTCCCAAACCACCTGCATCTCATTGACTTGGCCGTGGCAAATGACGCAACTGACGCCGCGATTCACGTGGGCCGAGTGATCGAAATAGGCGTAATCGGGTACATGATGGACGCGGACCCAGTTGATGGGAATGCCCGTCGCCCAGCTCGAGCGAACCGGATCCAGTTTCGGGTTCTTCTGTTGAATCTGGAGGTGACAATTCATGCAGGTCTGGGTAGTCGGCACGTTCGAATGACTGCTCAGCTCTACGTAGCTGTGACAGTAACGGCAATCCAATCCAAGCTGCTTCACGTGGATATCGTGCTGAAAGGCAACAGGTTGCAGAGGTTGATAACCAACCCGCGAATACTGCGGTGTCGCGTAGTACCAAATTCCAGCAATAGCGGTGAGTCCCGTTACTCCCAAAGCAACTCCTGCTTTAATAACCATCAAGTTGATTGAAGGTGGGAAAATGTTAGCCATGGGGAAAGTCGGGCGGCGACCGGAATGTATCCAGACGACGGTGACCCTTGTTATCAAACAGACCCCCTCCGGGCAATGGCAATTGTGAAAACTTTCACAAAGTTTTTTTTGGCCAGAATTTTAACAATCTAATGCTTCTGATTCGGCTCCGGGTTTTCTATAGCTCGAGAGCCGTTCAGTTTAACTAATACCGGAAACGTTTTGATTCTGGTTTATGGGGCAGTTGAAGGCACATTCGCTCATTACTACAAGGTGTTCTTGGTCGACGCACCGCAAATTCCTTTGCTTGCTCTGGTCTCACCCATTAGTTTCTCCTCATGAGCTTTCCTAAACCGTTCCTCTTCGTTAAAGCTGGTTGCCCCTGGTGCGCCGAGGCCGAGGCCTACCTGAAGAAACACCAGATCGAATACGATTCCGTGGACGTGCTGCGTGATCCGACGCAGATGGCCGCTATGAAAGAAGTCTCCGGCCAAACCAAGGCCCCTACGATGAAGTGGGGTAACGAAATCCTTGCCGATTTTGGGGAGACCGAACTCGACGCGTTTCTGCGCGAGCGCGGTGTTGTTAAGGGTTAGTCGCTGAGACCAGTCACACCGTCGCGACAAACGGCAGTGGTTTCATGAGCAGCCATTCATTGCCGTCTGAGAGAGCTCGGTGCTCGAATGTCGGGAATTGTGTTTGGATGATGTGAAGCCCCAGTCCGCCGGGCTTTATGTTATCCAGGTCGCGCCCCTTCAAGGTGGCGGGGTCGACGGGCGGGCCGAAATCGCGGAGGGTGAAGCGGAGGTCCACGGCGGTGATTTCAGCGGAGACATTGATCGCGCAGGACGGGGCCGATTTGTACGTGTGCCTCATGATGTTGGTCACCGCTTCGTCCATGGCAAGGGCAATTCCGCCGCGCTGGACATCGGTAAAACCAGCCGCCTGCGCCCAGCCTTCCACAAAGCGTCGGGCCATTTTGCATTGGGAGGAGCAGGAGGCGATGGAGAGTGCGGGTGCCGGTTTGGTTCCGAGAATAGCGAGGCAGGCGTCGTCGTGCTGATGATGTTGATCCACGAACTTAAGCCATTCCGCCCAGGCATGCTTCAAGGTTTGTTCCGGGCTGGTGAGCTTGAGGCTCGCATTGAGGCGGTCCATGCCGTACTCGTTCCCAACCGCGCTGCGGCCTTCGTTAATGCCATCGCTCCAGAGGAGCCATTTCTCTCCGGGCTGCGTCGGAATCGACGTGGCGGTGTAGCCGCGCCCGTGGAAAATACCCAACGGCAGATCGCTTGGAACCGAAACAAGGACCCATTCGTCCCCGCGACAAACGAGGGGCGCGAATTGCCCCGCACAGACCACGTCCATGAGATTGCGTAGTGGATCGTAAAGCAGGAAGGTGGTCGCTGCGAATCGTCCACCGAAGAGGCGCTGGCAGAGCGAGTCATTCAGCGCACAGATGTAAGGGGCTAGGCCCTCTTGCGCCACATGCAGCAGAGCCCGCATCTCACTGGTGATTTGAGCAGTGGTCAAGGCGGCAGGAATTCCCTTGCCGGAGACATCCCCTATGGCCACGAGCAGGCGTTCTTGCTCGAGCGGGAAAACGGCGTAGAAATCGCCACCAAGTGAACGAGCGGGTCGGTAGCGGACGAGGAACTCCGCTTTGAGCAGGTCCGTGTCCTCGGGCGGAAGGAACGAACGTTGAATCTCCACTGCCAGGTTCAGTTCGCGCTCGATTTGAGTCGATGCCTTGATCTTCGTTTCACGATCAAACCGAACCAGCGCCCCGGTTACGATATTGGTCAAGCCTTCGAAAATATCGGTGTCGAGATCCGTAAAGCAGGGGCTGCCGATGGGGTTGATCGCTTGGAGAACACCGAATGTATCGCCTTTGTCGGAGAGCGGGTAACACATCATCGCACGTGTAATGATGCCCGCCTCTTTTTCGACGGGTCGATAGATGCGTGGGTCATTCAGCCCATCGTCGATTTTGAATTTCTCGAGCGTCTGAAAACAGGCCCCAGCGATCCCTTTGTCCCAGGGAAGATGGATGGAGTTGACCTTATCGTGGCTGCCGAGTGACGAGTAGAGGATCAGCTCTCGCGTGTCGTTGTTCGGGATGTACATGGAGACGCGCTCGCACTTGAGGATCGCCGTGGCATGACGAAGTACAAAATAGACGATCTGATCAACGTTATTGACCGCAAAGATTTTTCTGGCGGCTTCGAGGAGGAGGCGGTAGCGCTCCTGCACACTGTCTTTAACGGGCATTACTTCAAGTTCCGTGGAGCTCATGAATCAATTTACTGGCAGCACAATAGCACGAATATCTGTGGAGGTCACTCGGGAAACGCAACGATCCGTTTCCAGAGAGAGAACAGAGACTGTTTTGATACATCTCTCTGCGGATGAGCGGTTTATCTTTCATTGTGCTGTAGAGCTTGCTCCGGTAGCCCGACCGGCTAGGCTCTCCGTATCAGGCGGTAAACGGAGGTGTTCCAATGACGATGCGCTATCTCTTATTCACAGTGCTGGCGGCGGTTTTTTTCGGAGCATCGTTCACCACGAGCGCCAGCGGCCAATTCTTTGCCGATGAGCCACATACAGTAATTATTCCCGATTTTTATTACAGTGCCGCACTGCAACAGAAATCGGAATGGTGCTGGGCTGCCTGCATCCAAATGATCTTGAAGTACTACAAGGTCGATATTACCCAACAAGACATCGTGGCGCGGACCTGGGGTGTCGGCCCCAATGGCCAGCTTCAGAATCGGGCGGGCGAGATTTCGCAGATCACGGATAATTTAAACAAATGGAGCGTGGACGATTGTGGAACACGTTACCACGTCGTCTCGCAACAGGGGATCGGGAACCCAAGCGCCGACACGTTGTTGACGGAACTGAATAAAGGGAAGCCGGTGCTCCTAGCGATTCAATTGCCGGGAGCAACGCTGGGGCATTGCGTCGTTGCCGCCGGGGCCAAGTATGTGGTCCGGCCGGACGGCACGAAAAACGTTATCTCGATCATTATTTTCGATCCATCGCCCAGCCGACATAACATTCAAACTCGTGGGATGAACGAAGTGCCCGCCGCCGATATCGCCTCCATAACGAAGTGTTATTGGCGAGTATCGGCTCAAAAAAGCTACCTCGGATTTTCCAACTAGAGGTTATCAGCGCCGGACGATGACCAATGGGAATCAACCCAAGATATTGGCGATTTTCGGTGCCGCTGAGCGCGCTTCCAAGTGGATCAAGCCGACGTTTCCACCCGTGCCAGCCAGTACCGCAAGAACTGCCTTGCTGCCTGCAGCGTAGACATAGACCTGGCCCATGGTGCCGGTGACCGATGTCTCGTTTAACGGACCACCCCCGAAGGCTTCACTGATTCGTTTTCCGAGACCGAGCGCCGTGGCGACCATCGCGGCCATCCGATTGATATCGCTGCCGGACGCCACATTCTGAGCTACGGGCATTCCGTCTGTGGAAGAAATGAGCACCCCGCGAGAATCGGGGATGGACGATTTCAGATTATCGAGAATCATTTGCAGTTGGTTGAGAGTTGACATGAGGATTTCTGGTTTGGTTTTGGTTGGTTGATGGGGATAACGATTTTTTTGTGAGACCTACTGTTGACCTGTAAGTAGCCGACGGGCGAGGCGATCTCCGCCGACGAGTTCCGAGAGATGTTTGAGCTGCCGATCTTCATAGGCTTGATTGAAGATGGCAAAGTCCAGAGCCAGCACCTTCTTGAATGCTGAGAGAGCTTTCACGGGCTCAGAACTCGTCGCGGCCACTTTTTCTCCGTGACTCAGAACCACATCCAGCATGGCCAACGGATAACGCACTGGTAAGCCGATCCGGACATGGGTCTGTCCAATGACCATCCGCTTGTCCGCATACGCCACGTCGTACTTACCGCTAAAAAGATCCTCAAACCACATAGCCACCATCTTCGCAACGCGCCCGACATCGACTCCTTCAAAGTACTGATTGGTATTCTCCTTTTGCTTCAATCGCCCGTGAAACTCGGCCACCATGGCGGCGGAATTTTCCTTGGCTATCGGAGCTAGGGCGGCGAGCAACGCACAATCCTCCGGCGTCACGTTCATTAGTTCAATCACCTCAGCGCACACGGCGTTTCCGGTTACATTCCAGCTTTTCATTTCAGCACTCATGTTAGTTTTGTTGGGTTGGGGTTGGTTGGTTATTGGAACTGTCGTTGAAAAGGGGACCTCCGAAGAACTCGCTCAGCCGTTCGCCCCAGCCAAGGTCATAGGTTCGAGAATGGGCTTGCTGGGACGTGCTTTCTGACGCAAACAGCACGACGCCACGTATTAGCGAGATCGTAATGGCAACTCGGTCAATCAAGGAAATCATAGGTGAAGTTCGAGGGGTTGGTCTCATTCGGAGGCCGCTAAAAGCCCCCTCAGAGTGAGTAAACCATAATATAAAATTATCGATCCCAGCTACGCACCGCTTGCAAATTGGTCCGCATTTATTGCCAAGATTTGGCTGATGAACGCCGCGTGAAATATGCGGAGTAGGGGCGGCAGGACACGCTTACAGCCGCCAACGGCTTGCGATTCCCAGCCTTGTGTCGCAGCGCGCCTTAAGGTGCGCTAAGGAATTCCACATCTTCAGGCCAGAAGGAAGGAAAGCCTGGCCCTAGAGCCCAGACGGGTGCCCCGGGCCTTGAGTCCACAATTTTAAGCTCGCATTAGAGCCCGTCCGGACCAGAGCCCGTAGTAAGCACGCTTAAGCCGCGATTTAAGCGCGGGAGATGTACTTGCCATCAGATGTGGAGACCTTGACCATTTCGCCTTCTTTAATGAAGAGCGGGACTTGTACTTGCAGGCCGGTCTCAAGAATCGCGACCTTTTGCACGTTATTTGCGGAGTCGCCGCGGACGCCGTCAGCCGATTCCGTGACCTTCAGTGTCACGGTGGAGGGGGCTTCGATATCGGCAGCCTTTTCGTCGGTAAAGATGACTTCGCAAGCCAGGTTCTCAGTGAGGTAATCCTTGATCTTCGCTACGAATTCTTCCTGGAATGTGATGTCTTCATACGTCACGGGATCGATGAAATGGTAGCCAGAGGTGTCCTTGTAACTGAACTCGTACTTCTTCCGGCTCATGGGCACGATTTCAAGCGCTTCATTCGAGTTGAATCGTTGAACGAACGACTTGCCCGTCCGCATCGAGCGGAGCGTGGCTTGCACGAACGCGCGGAGATTCCCCGGCGTGCGGTGTTGAGTTTCAAGGACGATGCAAATATCGCCATTCCATTTGATGGCTTGTCCTTTTCCGATTTCGTTAGCGTTCGGCATAGCAATGACTGGGAGTAACTGAGTTTTAGAGGAGTTTATGTTTAGCGAGGTCTTGAGCATCCACCAACCCGACGGGGCGGTGTTGCCGATTCACGACGACGAGATCATCAATCGAGTGTGCCTCGAATATATTGAGCACTTCTACAGCTAATTTGTCAACTAGGACGGTGATCGGTTTTACAGTCATGACGTTAGCGAGTGTGTTTTGGCCCACGTGCGGATCATTCCGATAACCCCGGCAGAAATCACCGTGTGTGTAGATGCCGACGAGTTTTCCGGTGGAATCGACCACGGCTGCAGCACCCGTGCGGCGTTGCGAGAACGCTTCCAGCGCTTCATTGACCGTGAACGTGGTGGGCAAAATGGCCATGTTTTCGACCGGGCGCATGATGTCGGAGATCTTTAAGAGCAGGTTGCGGCCGAGCGATCCACCGGGATGAAACGAGGCGAAGTCTTCCTTCTTAAACCCACGCGCCTCCAGGAGAACCATGGCCAGCGCATCACCGAGAGCCAGTGTGGCTGTGGTGCTGGCCGTGGGCGCGAGATTGAGCGGGCACGCCTCGCGGTTCACCTTGGCGCAGAGGTGGATATCGGAGGCTTTTGCCAGGGTCGAGCGGGGCTTACCGGTGATCGAAATGATTTTAATGCTCATCCGCTTCAAGCTGGGAATCAGCCGAATGATCTCCTCCGTTTCGCCGCTGTAGCTGAGGACGAGAATCACATCGCCCGGCACCACCACGCCGAGATCGCCGTGAGTGGCGTTCACTGGATCAAGCAGTACACTGGGCGCTCCCGTACTGGCGAGCGTGGCGGAGATTTTCGCGCCGATATGCCCCGATTTCCCGACGCCCGTGACGACGATCTTCTTTTCCGCAGCAATGGTTTCTCGGAGGAGTTCGACTGCGGACGCGAAGTGGAAATCGAGCTGTTCCTGAAGCGCGGTCAGGCCTGCGAGTTCCAGGTCAATAACGCGGCGGGCTCGATCCAAGTGCGATTGAACGAGGGACTGGGGATGGCGAGGCATCCGATCACATTAACAGACCGTGGCAGTGGGTGAAAAGGGGCTCCGCTGCCCGATTGACATTCCTCCAGCGCGCTCGCACTCTTTCCCCATGCTCGCCCCTAACCGAGTGCTCGCCTCATTTTCGCTCGCCCTGATTGTCGCTCTTGCGAACAAACTGCTGGGAAATTCATACGATCCCACGTCGAATTTCCTGAATACTTTGGTGATCAGTATTGCCTTTTATGGCGTCCCGGTGGTCTTGATTCGCGAGTTTGCAGTCCACCGGAATCTCGGCCTCCGGGGGCTCTTTATCGCAGGGATGGCTTACGGATTTTATGATGAGGGCCTGCTTTGGAAATCGATTACGGCGTTCCCCATAGTCTCTAAGGACTACCCGATGTACGTGTTCAACACCTACGTCTACTGGGGGTTTAACTGGGCCTGGGGCGCCTTCGTACTGCCCAGCCACGCGTTGAATTCCGTCATCTTTCCCATCGCACTGGTCAGTTGGTTGTTTCCGAACGGTCGCCATCTGCCCTGGCTGACGAGAAATGAATTCGCCGTTCTTTTGGGCTTCATAAACGTCGCCGCCATCTTCTTTTACACCAGCACAGGCGGGCACTCCACCGCGTTCATCATCGTCGCTTACGTCGTCATGTTTCTCCTGATTTCCATCTCCGAAGAGTTCCCGAACCCGAAGCCGTTTTTGTATCAGGAAGGGGAGTTGCAGGTGTTCCCGGTCATCATTGGTATCCTCTACAATGTGGTCCTGGCGTTTGTGATTTTCGTGTTCGTCTATTTCCAATTTCCCGGCTGCATCACCGCGTTCATCCCGCTGTTTTTGATCGATGCCATCTACTTCTACGTCATTCGATATGAATGGGCCGCACTACGCCCCTTCGCGCTCCTGACATTTGCCAATTACTTTTCGCAATCGGTGTTGACGCTGCTCCTGTTTTTGCATCGAAATACGATCTCTGGCGAAATCATTTCCCTTTCTCTATGCGCTCTCTCGTTAATCGGTTTATTCTCGGTGAGTCGCCGCAAACTTGAACCCATAAGCCTCCCTCAATGACCAATCCCACCGCCACCAGCACGGAAACGCCCACGCCACGCGTCCCCGGCCAAACCGTGAGTTTTATCGCGCCCCTTCCGTTATGGTCGCAGAACATGATCGCGCTCTACGAGAGCCACGCGGTGAACCAGTTCGTGTTGCACGGAAACGTAAACGATCGCATTTTCCTTCCGCTGGGTGCACAGGCTGGTCTGGGCAGTGTGCGCGATTTCCTTTTGAAGGTGTTGTTCCCGCGATTCGAAGTGGTGCTCAGTTACGATATCGGCAACGGCATTCGAATCGAAAAAGGGGGCGAGATCTTTTCCCAATGGCCCCCCGCGCGGTCGGAGGTGGGTACCGCATTTCCCCGTGAGCCTCGGGCAGCGATTGAGTTTCTGACACACTACTTTCGCTACTGCGCGAATCTCGCTCGGCTAGGTCAACCGAGCCACCGCATCGCCTGTTTTATTACCTCCACAGATCTCGTCGCGCCGGCCATGCCCAGCGGTTTCAATTACGATCTCAACGCCCTGGCGCTCCTGCTGCGTTCCTGGGCGACGGACGATCTCCTCACGCGCCATCAACTCGTAACCGCGCTCATCGCGGATAACCTGAACGACCTGACGCCACTCCTCACGCGACATCCCCGAGTCGCCGCCATTCAGATCGGTCAACCGACCCTGGCAGAACTCCAAGCAACGCTGAGTTACCACGAACGATCGTTCCCGATCGCTCTCGCCGCCTTTGCGGGCAAACTCCCAGAGCTAGCCGAGCAGCTCGTCGGCTCTTCAGTCAGTTCCGTAGAAGAGCTCCTCAAAATGAAGGAGTACAACCGAATCACGATTCAGCCATCGGATTTGGTCGGGCTAAAAAAATCGATCATCGAGCGCGATTGCCAAGATCTCATTGAATTTATCGAGACCACCAAGACGCTCGATGACGTGCATAGCCAGGATCAATTGAAAGGCTGGTTGCGCGAGGACATGAACCTGTGGCGTCAATCGCAACTTCAAGCGCTCCCCATGGGGTATCTGATCTGCGGACCGGTCGGCACCGGCAAGACCTTCATGGTAGAATGCCTGGCGGGCGAGGCGGGTGTACCCGTCGTGAAAATCAAGAATTTCCGGGATAAGTGGGTCGGGACCACGGAGGGAAATCTCGAGCGCATCTTCCGGCTGCTGCATGCGCTGGGCCGCTGTTTTGTGTTCATCGACGAAGCTGACCAAGCGCTCGGCAAACGTGATTCCGGCGGCGGCGATTCCGGTGTTTCCGGGCGCATCTACTCGATGATCGCCAAGGAAATGAGCAACGGCGATAACCGGGGAAAAATCATCTGGGTGCTCGCGTCGAGTCGCCCCGATCTCATTGAAATTGATTTGAAACGCCCGGGACGTATCGATCTCAAAATCCCGCTCTTCCCCACATCGACCGCCACGGAGGGATACAAGCTCATCGCGGCGCTTTGTAAACGGCGCGGAATTGCGATTCCACCAGAGACCGAAGCAAAGGTTGCATCCCTTATCCCGAATTGGCTGACGCCCGGTGCCGCCGAGGCACTCGCCGTAAAAACTTTACGCGTCTCCATAACGCAAAAGATATCTGCGGTCGAAGCGCTGGAGAGGAACCTTCACGATTACCAACCGCCGATCGCTCTGCCTATCATGGAAAATCAGATCCGGCTCACGGTGAACGAGGCGTCCGACTGGGAATTTGTGCCGCCCGCGTTTCGACATTTCCGGACGGACTAAAATGCTTCGACTTCTCTGGTTTTGATGTCGAGGATGAGGGCATTATGCCTGATCTTGAAGATGGCGATTCAGTAGAGATGCAGGGTTCGGGATCGAAACCCTACGTCTTAAAAAATACCGGTGGTGTCTACTCGTGCACGTGTCCCGCGTGGCGCAACCAATCGATCGCGATTGAAACGCGTACGTGCAAACATTTGCGAAAACTGCGTGGCGACTCCGCTGAGGAAGCACGCTTGGGCGGGGCGCTGCCTCAGAAGCCGGTCAAGGTGAAGAAAGTCAATGAGGACGGCGAGGTCACGGAGGAGGGCGACGACACCGCACCGCCGATCATGCTGGCGGAGAGCTGGGATAATGCGGCCGACCTCACCGGTTGGTGGATCAGCGAAAAGCTGGACGGCGTTCGTGCGTATTGGGATGGAAAACAATTCCTTTCGCGCCTGGGAAATCTATATCACGCGCCCGATTGGTTTATCGAGGGCCTTCCGGCAACGCCACTGGACGGCGAGCTCTGGAGTGATCGTAAAAAGTTTCAGCGCACCGTGAGTATCGTGCGACGCCAGGACAAGAGCGATGGTTGGAAGGAGATCCGGTTCGTAGTATTTGATGCGCCCGCGGCTCTGGGAGGATTCGAGGAGCGGATGAAGTTCCTGAAAGAGACTTTGGCCAGCGGTGCCGCTAAGTGGGCGCAGATTCTGCCGCACGAGGCCTGCAAAAGCGTGGAGGGGCTGCGGGCTGAGCTGAAGCGAATCGAGGCGCTGGGCGGTGAGGGGCTGATGTTACGGCAGCCGGGTTCGAAGTACCACGTGGGTCGAACTGCGGCGCTGTTGAAGGTGAAATCGTTTCACGACGCCGAGGCGTTAGTGGTGGGGCACCAAGCTGGGGAAGGTCGGCATAAGGGGCGCATGGGCGCGCTGCTGGTTCAACTGGCCGATGGCACAGAGTTCGCAATTGGCACCGGTTTCAGCGATCG
>CAVURW010000118.1:0-6792 GCA_963743595.1 uncultured Verrucomicrobiae bacterium | reverse complement strand
TACTGTTTACCGTTCCAATGTCCATGCGTGAAGTTGAACCAGGTGTTCGGCTGGTAATGGATACGGCAACCTTACTCGAAGGACCGCCATGGCAAAGGCCAAAACCGGATTCCAAAAGGAAAAAATCAAGATGAGTAATCTACTTCCCGTGGGCGAGGTTCGCCCAAGCCAATTGCTTTGGACTTATGGTCCTGGCGCGCTGATTGACCTACCCAACCTCTCTGTCATTACGATGGGGTTAGATCGATGGGAGGAGTCGCGTTGCCATCCAATTGAAGAGGACAGACTGTTGCAAGCAGTAAGAAGGGTCGTCGGGAACCAAGTTATCCGGCTGCGGATGCCACCACTCAATCCATCCGAAGCGGTCGATGTATTTTCGCCCGAAGCAAAAATTGGAGTGCCGGTTCGCCCGTTTCCTCGATGGTTACGGTGTGTGAAGTGCGGTACATTGGCGGAGTTTGATTCTGGGCTGTTTGAGATTAAGGAAAACCTTTTCCGGCCAGAGGACACTCGATTCGTTCACAAGCACTGCGAAAAGGGAAAGAATGCAGATGCGGTTCCTGCACGGTTTCTCCTCGCATGCCGGAACGGCCATCTTGATGACTTTCCGTGGAGGTATTACGTCCACGCAGGAACTGCCACGTGCAAAGGAACACTCAGCTTCTTCGAGCAAGGCGCATCCATGCAGACCGAAAACCTTTGGGTCAAATGTACCTGTGGCGCATCGAAATCGCTGGTTCATGCCTTCGGGAAAGAGGGAGAGGAGCATCTTCCCCAATGCCGTGGGCGTCATCCGCACCTAAATTCCTTCGAGGAGGATTGCAACGAAAAGCCTCGGGCTGTGTTGCTAGGGTCCACGAATAGCTGGTTTTCGGTTAGTATTGCAGTTCTGGCGATTCCTCGGTCGGGCAGCGCCCTTGATCAAATTCTGTTGGACGCATGGGCCAACTTCGAAGAAGCAGAAGACGAAGATGAAGTACGGACCATCATCAAAGTTCTATCCAAACGTGGAGCCCTCCCAGGGATTGAAGCATTTACCACGGCTGAAATATGGCAACAAATTCAGAATCGAAAAACTGGTCGGTCCAGTGACCCTGATACAGAATGCGATATCAAGCGGCCAGAGTGGGACGTTCTTACCGATCCCAAAGCTCCGAATAACTGGCCGCATTTTCTAACATCCCAGGCTGGTGTTCCGACGGATTATTCTTCCGTAATTGAAAGCGTCCTGCTTCTGGAGCGGCTACGTGAAGTCAACGCATTGATTGGATTTACTCGTGTCGAAGCCCCGGAAGAATCAGATGATCCAGATGAGCGGCCCCCTATGGCCAGCCTCTGTCGGGATCGACCAACATGGATTCCAGCTTTTGATGTTCATGGGGAAGGCATCTTTATTAGATTTCGTGAGGCGGAACTAGTCGCATGGCTTGGCAATGCGGATGTTAAGGAAAGAGAGAAAATGCTCAACAAGGGGCATAAGGCTTGGCGGACTGCACGAGATCTGAACGCTGATGTCGGATTCCCAGGAATACGGTATGCAATGCTCCATACCTTTGCCCATCTGCTCATTCGGGAACTTGCGCTTGAGTGTGGATACAACACGGCCAGCATTCGCGAGCGAGATTTATTCAGACAACAATCCCGATAAACCAATGGCAGGAATCCTGATCTACACCGCTGCCGCTGACTCCGATGGAACACTTGGCGGTCTGGTCGAACTCGGAAAGCCGGAGAACCTCGGGCGGCTCATCAAACAAGCTCTCAGGCGTTCCGCGATCTGCCCTTCAGACCCGCTCTGTTCAGAGCACGATGCCTCTGAAGACAGAAGTTTACATGGTGCGGCATGTCACGGCTGCTCTTTCGTCGCTGAGACATCTTGCGAGCGGGGAAACCGCTATCTCGACCGGGCGCTAGTTATCCCAACCTTCAAGTGCGAACAAACCGCCTTCTTCAAGAAATATAATCCAAGCAATGAATGACGTGTGGAGTGCCATTGCGGAGTTGTGTCTTGAACTTCACCCCGATCGGGTTGCAGCGATTGCTTCCGGAATTTCCGAAGTTGCAGGAGTGGATGAACTCGGACGGATGCGCGACCGCTTTGGGCCGAATGCAGGCAAGGAACTGTTCCGGAAGCTAAGGGAGGCCTGGGACCAGGCGGATGGCATCTCGCCAGCGGAGATTGCTGCTGGTCTCAAAAGTGCTTCCGCCACTGCCGCAATGCGTGGAGCCAAGGGATCGGTTGAACTTGTTTGGTCAGGCCCAGAAACTCAGGAAGTTCCAGTGCGTCAAACTGAAGAGGTGATCTGCCAAGTCATCGAATCTAGCCAAACCAAACTGCTCATTATCTCCTTCGCTGTTTATCGGATAGACCGCATTCTCAAATGCCTTGAAGCTGCCCGAGCGAGAGGGGTCGTCCTTGACGTACTGATGGAGGCAAGTGAAGCTCAGGGCGGCAATGTTGGCAATGGCCCCCACTTGGGCATAATCCCAATAAATCCATACAAATCCTCAATTAATTTCTCAACCTCTTCTTTAGGCAATTCAACTACGGATAATTTATACACGATTTCCTTTAATTTATCTGGCGTTTGCATTCGAGTTAACAGACGAATGATCGTGAGAAAAACCCAAAGAGAAATCTCCAGCCAACTAAGCAGGGGAGCTATCGCTAACCCCCAAAAGACAAAAAAGGAATATCCGAAAAAGGTTAACTTTTTTCTTCGTGTATATCGACCTGTATAAGGAGACAAATACATGCCAACCTTACCGAGATTTTTACTCCTTATCGAAAAAAGCTGGGATGTGGATGCACAAATCCAGAAGAAGTTGCCGAGCAGACAGATGAGCCAACCGCCGAAATAGTCCATTCATTGCAATTAGAGCTATGTCTTGATAAATCAATCCTGATCCTTAAAGATGGCGCATTGACAGATAAAACGCCTGGAGGCATGCTCGTAAATCCAAGCCTTCTCCAATTATGGATCCGAATCGCACCATTAGACCAACTCACACCGTTCTCCTTTCATGCGGGGGTGATGAGTTAGCCAATGCTTACCGGCATCTCGCGATTCGATCGAACCCGCAGGTTGATGTCGTCGTCCTAAGCACAGGAGAGAATGCCACAACAGAAGGTCAGGTGCGCCAATTGGCAGCGCAGGGGCCGCTTGACCTGTGCCTGCTTGTGCTAAACAATATCAGATATGACGTTGGCAACGGGACGGCGGCGTCCCTTAGAGGCGTCCATTGCCCTGGTGCGAGAACTGGTGGAAAAACATACACCAACGTCGTCGCCGTTTATGGCAATCCCCAGAACAATCCTGTTTACCATCAACGGCTGCTCGACACAGGCGCGCTCGGGGTGCTTGAACTCCCTCACCCGCTTAAGCCAATACAGGAGCTGTTTCAAAAGGCTTTAGGGTAGGCTCCGCATTCATAATTTCGCTATCGTTCCCTGTATTTGTAGAGGAGAATCAATAAATGGCCCCCATATCGAAAATCGGAACAATACAAGATGTGAATGGAACAACAGTGTCCATCGATATCAATGTAAACATTGCCGTGGATTCTGAAAGTTTTGCCCAAATAGGTCGATTTATAAAAAATTATTCAGAAAAACCGCTTCATCTTCGCCATTATCTCGCAAATCGGGACGGGTAGAGGTCTCCAACATCCGAGGACGATCTACGAAATGGGGCCTATCGCTGGATCAAAGCCCAAATTGTTGGGGAAAGAGTACATGGCGGATCTTTCGAAAGAGGGATATCTTCTTATCCTACGTTTGAGGATCCCGTTTTTTTGCTTGATGATTCAGACATGCAGGGTCGATTTATTCCCCTGGCCAGCGCGATGATTTAATTGAAGTGGGAACCTTGACCAATACGGAGGGGTGCCAACTTCTTATTAATATCAACAAATTAGTGAGCAGGCACTCGGCGGTACTGGGAACAACCGGCTCAGGGAAGTCGACCACAGTCGCTGGTTTATTAAATGCATTATCGAATCCGAATGATTACCCAGCCGCCAGAATTATCATAATAGACATTCACGGCTGAATATTCCAAGGGCACTAAACGATCGAAGTGTTGTTTTTTCCAAAGTCATTGCGGATTTACCGCAAATAATGAACGGGAATTGCAAATCCCTTTCTGGGCATTAAATGCGGAAGAGCTGTTTGAGTATAGCCTTCGGAAACCTAGAAGGTCAGAAGGCTGCGGTAATTGCCTGAAATGATCTCATCCAACTAGAAGCGAGCCTCTGTTCAAAAATATCCTCGCCATGGGATTACCGAGGCCAATCTCTCTGCTGACTCACCTGTTCGTTCTGCATTCACAAAATGTGGTTGGATCTTCACATCAAAGAGAATATGACCCTGATTCCCAAGCCAGGCGGAGCTTCTGATGAGAGAGAACCTGCCTATGTTTTGGGGATAACGGAAGCCAATTCCCAAGTGGTGATACGATGACGGTAACTCCGCCGCTGTATCGAAACGTTCAAAACCACCGGCACGGCAAGCGAGAGAGTTCAGCATGGAACCGACAGTATGGGGGTGCGTCAACAGGTAGCCGGTTTAGCCTCAAAACTGAAAGATCCCGAAGTATGGTTTCATTCTCGGCCGAAGCAGATGGCTTCCCTCTTTAGATGGTAAAGTCGAAGCAGATTTAGATGATTTTATAAGAGGCTGGATCGGAAACGAAAAGCCTATTACAATTCTTATCTCTCAGCGTATACCCTACGGAATATTAACGATGTAATCGCTGCCTTATTGAGAATCCTGTACGATTCACTTTTTTGGAGTCGGAATATCGCTGAGGGGGGAAGTGAAAAAGACCTTTGCTGCTTGTTCTTGAGGAGGCCCACACCTACCTCTCCAAGGATAACGGGGGAACCGCAAGTATCGCTGTAAAAAGAATTGCCAAAGAGGGTAGGAAATAGGCGTTGGGTTTATTATTGTTAGCCAGCGTCCATCCGAAATAGATGCTACGATCCTCTCTCAATGCGGAACACTTTTTGCACTGCGCTTACGAATGATCAGGATAAGGGGCAAGTCACCAGTACCGCCTCGACAATCCAAGGGACTTTTTGAAATGCTTCCCGTTTTACGCACGGGTGAGGCAATCATTGCTGGTGAATCCCTCAGTCTCCAGCAGACGCTGATTCATCCGCCGCCACCTGCAACCGTCGTCCTGACGGCGGCGGTCCCCAAGGTTACAGTGAAGCAAACCGAAGATGGGTATGCATCCTACCGGTGTCATTCTAAATAGGCTTGCGAGGAAGAAGACTATTCTTTAGTCGTAAAACTTTGGAGGAAACAGAGCCCTCACTATAGGAGAAAGGGAAGCGATTCGAAAAAGAAGTGAATATATGAAATGGATAGATACCCTGAGTCATCAAATGTTTCTCGATTTGCTTATGACGCAAACAACCACGTGCTCTTGGTTGATTTTAAAGGTGGAGTCACATGAGTATTTCGACGTTCCTGCGCATCTTTATCAGGGAGATGCATGCCGTGCCCCCTTAAAGGGAAAGTTTGTGAATTGGGATATAGAAGGAACCTACCAGGTTATCGAGTTGTAGGCAAATGTGGCAGACCTAGTAGCCATGAGTCTGTGGGCTTGGAATTCTCCATAGATTGCACTCCTTAACGGCATTATGAGGGCAGCCAATAGCGCGAGCTGGGCTTTACATGACAACCATACAGCTAAGTAAGAAGTCCCAGTTTCCGCTTGTTCCCAATGGATGGATTTTCCAGCACTTGACCCGGCTTGTTTTCGGATCTCGATCAGCGTGGAGATTCAAAAAATGCTTTGGCCTACTGTAAAGGGATGCCCAGGAAGAGAAATTGAACGATCTTGTTCGGTTGGTTTTCGTATTGGAGAACTTGAGTACGCCGCTCGCCGGCCTCCCTCGATCTCGCCAGAGCGCCGGTGTGAACACTTTTTTTCCCAAGCTTGGGTAATGGAGAAGATTTAGGTGGATGATGAGGACGTATATGCATAGCATGGATAATTTGATTTCCCCTTCACGGATTTGGCGGGCAGTCCACGCCTGCAAGTTCCTTGGGTGACGGGATGGGTGTATTTCGGGGTAGATGAGTGAGAGATCGATCCCTTGTTGACTTCGCGAGCCTCGGAGGAACTCCAACTCTTGCCCGGTCCGCCCAGGATCAGCCAGAGCACCTCGGCATTATGCGTGGTGCTTGAGATCAGCGTCACGTTATTTGCTGAAAACAGTTTGATCAATTGTCACGACCAATGAAGAGGTGAATGCGGGAAGACATCAAGGATCGCGAGGAAGAGCTACGTCAGCTCCAGAGCGAAAAATCCACCGTAAATTCCAGAGGACGATTTTTGAAAAGGGGACTGGGGAAAAACTTTTAAGTTTTGCTAGTGGGGTGAGGGAAAGGGCAGTTTTTAGGGATTAATGCAGGAAATCGTGAGCGTGGCGCTGGATGTGGCAAGTTATGCGGAGAGCAATCCGCATGAGGTGGTGGGGCGGCCCGAGCGCTGTGGGAATTGTGGGTGCCAGCGGTTTGATCGTCATGGGACCTATGAGCGGGGCTTGCGTGAGTTAACGCGGGTTATCCAGATACTTGTGGCGCGATTTTTATGTTTAGACTGCTACCGAACCACGAGTCGGTTGCCAGATTTTGCCTTAACGTATCGACTGATGGCCTTACCCTTGGTGGCACAATATTTTGGGAGCACTGCGCAGGGGCGTGCTGGCTTTGAGCGGGAGGACCTGATGCGGCGGTACTGGCGGCGCTGGGTGGGGTGGTGTCCGGTGTTAACGTAA
>CAVURW010000117.1:0-4835 GCA_963743595.1 uncultured Verrucomicrobiae bacterium | reverse complement strand
GCACCACGTAGCTGGCGGAGGTGAGATTCAATCCGGTACCCGCCGCTTTCAGCGAGAGCAGGAAAACCGCCGGTTCTTTACATGCGTGGAAAGCTCCGACCACTTCGGCGCGTTGAGTGGTTTGGCCGGTGAGCATGAAATGGGGTCTGCCGCGTTCTTCCAATTCGGCCTTCAAAATCTTTAACATCTCCACGAATTGCGAGAAAACGAGCACCTTGTGTCCACCCGCATAAAGCGGTTCCAAAATTTCCATAAGCGCCGTGGTCTTTCCCGAGCCGAGCCCCTTTTTGCCGCCCGCAAGACTGGGATGACAGCAGATTTGGCGCAGTCGTGTGAGTGCCGCCAAAACATGCATGCGCGATTGACCCGATTGTAGATCCAGCTGCGAGAGCGCCTGGCGACTCCGTTGAAGCTCCGAAACGTAGAACTTGCGTTGACCTTCTGTGAGCTCGCAATCGAACCGTTCTTCGATGCGATCCGGCAAATCTTCGGCGACCTGTTTCTTGAGGCGACGTAGCATCACCGGTTTCAGGCGGCTGGAAAGTAGCGAACGCGCCGATTGCGACGCCCCGCGGTCGTACTGTTCCAGGAACTTATTTCGCTCCGGCAGATAGCCGGGATGGACAAACTCAAGAATACTCCAAAGATCGAGCAACCGATTTTCAAGCGGTGTACCCGTCAGCGCAAGTTTGTGGTCGGAACGAAGCGCCTTCGCTGCGCGTGCGACCATCGACTCAGGGTTTTTGATATTTTGCGCTTCATCCAAAATGATCGCGCGGAATGAGAACTTTTGGAGTGCGCTCAAGTCGCGTCGCAGCAGCGCGTAATTCGTCACCACCAGATCGTGGTGCGGAATTTCCTGGCGAATGCTGTGACGCGTTTCCCCCGCCGTGAGCAGCAGCACCTTTTGGCCGGGAACAAATTGTTGCGCTTCCTTCCGCCAATTAAACACGACACTGGCGGGACAAATCACGAGCGATGGCGCGGTGCCGTGTTCTTCACGAAGATGTTCCAGCCACGCGAGCGCCTGAACGGTTTTCCCGAGACCCATGTCATCTGCCAAGAGAGCGCCGAGCTTGTAACGCGCGGCGTAAACCAGGAATTGCAACCCGGTCTTTTGGTAGGGGCGCAGATCGGCTTTTAATCCATTCGGTAACGCGACTTCCGGTAGCCCTGCAAAATTCTCGACCGCCTCTTTCAGTCGCTTCACACCTTCGGCCTGTTCGAGAGCGGCCAGTTCTTCCAGCTTCTTCCACGCCTGTTCCCGAGCGCTCGACATCTGCCACGTGCCGACCTGTTGCTCGCCTTGGCCGACCTGCACGCCGATTTCTGCGAGCGCATTCACCGCTTCCGCCATCGCCACCGCTTCCTCACGCGGCAGCCAGTTGCCATTGCTCAGCTTCACGTACGGATCATCCGTCTGCTGAAGCTTCACGATGTCTTCGTCGGTCAAACCTTCCGGGATATCTTCCCAATCCGCCGCGACGCTAAACCAATCGATGCCGGTCGGTTGAATCTTCAATTTAGGGAATCGACCGCGTTTGCCGGAGACCAGGTTCTGGAATCGGCGATTGGCGAAGTATTGCCATTGCATCGAACGATCCCGCCAGTGCTGGAGCAAATTCTGTATTTTTGCGGCTTGAAGGAGCAACCACCAACCCGAGTTATCCGTGCGTCCGTACGATTCCCCACGCTCCGCGCCAAAGCCGCGCAGCCACTCCAGCGAGACGAGTGTGTCGTCCTCGGCGGGCACATCATCCCAGATTTCAACATTACGAGAAGGCTCAATGAATTCGTGCGTTTCCACCTCAGTTAAAGTCATCTCCGGACCCGGCACGTGCATGTACCGCTCGGATTCATTTTCACCCGGCTCCACGTGATCCGCGCTCACCTTTTTCCAGCCTTCATCGGCCCATTCCCAGAAGAGATCGCCCTTCTTTGCAGCCGCGATTAGGCGAATTTGAAGCGTATCTTCCTCGTCTAAGTGAAAGTAAAACCGCACCTGGCACGGTACTTGGCGCAGGTGGACTTTGACCTGTTGCTGAAGATTCGGGTAACGGCGTAAGAGCGGCGGGAGCACCTGACCAGCCAGGCGCGGCCCAATAAGTGAAGGGCCGTTCTTCAGCACGAGCGCCAGCAGCGTCCGGGGAGGGCGCTCCGTAAGTCGATAGAAGCAGCTGCCTAGGCGCACCAGTTCCAGGTCTGGCCGTGCGTAGTCGGTCTTCGGCGCGAGGAACACGTGGGCTTTACTCAGCAACTCACGACGTCCGCCAGCGACGACTTCGAAATCGAGATCGACCTTCGGATTGCCTTGGTCTTGGCCGGTAAAAATGTGCGGGTTGATGCGGGCATTGAGCGGGCTGTACTCGACTGGACGCCCATCTTCCCACAGGCAACGACCCGATTGACCCCATTGCACGAGCCAGGCCAGCAGGCTGCGGTTATCGTGAAGGAACGGGCTGGTCGCACGGTTTTTGTCCGTGAGCAGCAGGCTCTGGTAATCGCTGAGCCAGCGCAGCAGCACTTGGTCGTCGGGAGAGAAGAGTTCAGGGCGATTGGCCGCTTCGTTGCAGAGGCCGCGCACTTGGAAGCAATTACGGGCACCCTCTTTTAGCTTGGGCGAATTGACCCGCAGCTCGATGGAGATGCTGGGTTCCAAGATGCTGCTGCTCGATTCCAGACGCCACACCACCCGGAGTTCACGGCGGGGATTGGCCGAGCTGTTATCTTCCTTACGATCCGAGAGCCATTCCGTGAGTTTCTGCGTGAACAGCGCCTCTTCCTGCTGGCGATCTTCCAGTTCGAAATCGGGCCGCGACGCGTACGGCTGAAGCGCGGCAGGCACCTTACCATTCGAGCGCTGAGCGATTTCCCGTGCCAGACGCCACGCGAGCTTTTCGGGATTCGCCTCCCGGCAAATGGTCGACCAGACGGTGGACGACTCGAAGAAATCGGGCAAATCGATCCGGGCTTCTTTCAGCAACGTGCTGAGTTGGCAGAGGCGGTCGTACTCATTTCGCGCCTGGAACAGTCGCGTTAGGGTATTGCCTTCAGAATTCAAACGAGTTGCGGCAATGGGACGGGACAGCATCAACCGTTCAGTATGACGGCGGATTCACGTATGACAACCTTGAAACGCAAACTTTAGCTATCTTGAAGAAAAAGTGGGTGGGATGAAGGTGAAGTTTATGAGAGGCTCACGGGCTAATGGTAGTGAGTTCGATAGAGACGCGGCCGCATGTGGGCCGCCGGTTAGATGCGTTCTTGGCTGAGTGGCTGGGCCGCTCGCGCTCCCATGCGCAGGAGTTAATTCGCGGAGGAGCCGTGGAAGTGCGAGGCGAGAAACCGGGGCCGTCAGCGTCGTGCGCTTATCGGCTGCGGACCGGCGATGAAATTATCGTAGAGGAATTGAAAGCGGTGCCTGAACCGGTAGAACAAGAACCCGGCGCGGAGGACATTCCGCTGAACATCGTCTTCGAAGACGACTGGCTTTTGGTGATCAATAAGCAACCGGGTCTGGTGGTGCATCCGGCCGCAGGCAATTACACCGGCACGCTGGTGAACGCGTTGAAGCATCATTGCGGTGAGCAATTGGCGCGGCGGGGCGGGGCGTTTCGGCTGGGCATTGTGCATCGGCTGGATAAGGACACATCGGGGCTGCTCGTCGTTGCGAAAACGGATATTGCCCACGAGCGGGTGGCGAAGGCGTTCGAGGCGCGAACGGTAACCAAACGATACCGCGCACTGGCGTGGGGGCAAATGCGCCAGCGGACCGGGCAGTGCCTGGGGGCAATCGGACGCAGCCCGCGCGATCGCAAAAAGATGGCAGTTTTGACCAGCAGCGGTCGATCGGCCCGGACCGATTATCGCGTCCTCACACAAGGCAAATTCGGCGCTGATGTCGAGTGCACTCTGCATACCGGTCGGACCCACCAGATTCGCGTGCACCTGGGGCATCTCGGCAACCCTATATGGGGCGATCTCCTCTATGGGCGAGCGCATCCCGTCGCGGGATACCTGCCCGAACGCCAAATGCTTCACGCAGCGATCCTGGCCTTTCCGCATCCGGAAACCGGTAAAGAAATGAGCTTCGAAGCGAAGGTGCCAGGGGATTATGAAGAAGCACTGGGGAAGCTCGGCTAGCGGTTTTAAAAAGTTCTACCTAAGCACACCCGTAGTGCAGGTCAGCTACGGAGGGCAGCCGATTTCACTCCAATTACTGACACAGCCGTAATTTGCTTTAGGCCGGGTTTAGAGCTAGCCTTCTTGTCGTGAAGCAGCGGTTTACCGAGATAGCAGTTGTGGTCGCGCTCGGGGCATTTTTCTATTTGATCGATTGTTGCCTGGGCTTCCATTCGACTGCTCCTTTTTGGGAAAGAGGAGTTCATAGCGCTGGATTTATCGTAACGGCATTTTTTGTAGTCTTTGGAATGATTTTTGTGTTCATGACTGGGGCGAAATCCTGACCGAGCGGACTTACCTCATGGTACTATTGGTCGGGCCATACTCGTTTGATATTAAACGACCACTTACAGGGTCGATCTTATCGGAGGTAATACCCAGGGTTGCCTCGCTGAGCTAAGTCATTGCCGACCCTTCGGGCCTAGAGGCATCCTGAATCGTCAAAGTTTCGGAGACTTTGTTTAAACGGCGGTCCTGCCGGCGCAGTGGCTTGGCTTCGTATCGGCAATAAGGCTAAGCCCTTTCCGGCTCTACGGGCATCGTGGATCGTAGTTTCTGATATACATTTACGTCGGCCATGCGGGCCTTGAGGCATCGTACAGGCAGGCAGAGGCTGCTCCGACGGTTATTGGACGCAACGGCAGCAATGCGTC
>CAVURW010000116.1:0-5912 GCA_963743595.1 uncultured Verrucomicrobiae bacterium | reverse complement strand
GTAGAGTGGTACAGCGTGGAGAACACGAGAAAGATCATCCTTGGTGTAGGCATTTTTAAGGAGGTCTGTCGGAGTATCTTTCGCACGAACCATATAAGCAAAGATCCGCTGACCGGGTGCCAAATCCTGCGTTGCAAACAAGACTTTCGTGTAGTTGGTAGTGAGGAGGTCCAGACTTGGGACAGGAAGATGTTCTGCAGTCAACGGATCGCCCTTTTTAAAGGGAAGAATGATCGGTTGCTTCCAAGGAACATTTTGAGGCGAAAATGCCTGCTTCAGAATATTCGTCTGGGTATCGATGACCTCAAACATCGCAGGCCGCAGTTCCGAGTCTTCGGCTATATCTTGTTTGGCGTAAAGAACCGGTCGAGTGGGTATTTTCGCGGCGTCTAAACGAGCCAGAAAATCAGCCTGTTCTGCCTGTCGGTACCAGCAAAAAGCACTAATTTCCAGCCCCGTAATGAGCAATAAAAGAAGTAGAAATTGGTAGGTTTTCATTTGAACGCGGTCCTGGAGATTGTTGTTTGCTACCGAGCCGTGATCAAGAAAAACGGTTACCAGGGCAATTGCTGGAGAACCGATTTCTGTCTGGTAACTACACCACCACGACTCGATTTTTCCCGCCGGTCTTGGCCTTATATGAGGCGGCGTCGGCTCTCGCGAGCAGTTCATCCAGCGGGATGAGCTTGCTGAAGCAGGTCACTCCGATAGAGAGGGAGATCCTGAAATTTTGGCGGGAATCATGGAAGTGGAAGGTGTCGACTTTGAAGCGAATGGTTTCCGCCATTGCGGTGGCTTCCTCACAGCTGATGCCGCGCAGAAAAATAATGAACTCGTCGCCGCCGGTTCGGATCAATTCATCGCCCTCGCGAAGGCAGCTCTTTATGATCTGCGTAACGGCCCGAAGGAGGCGATCGCCCGCGGCATGCCCGGCGGAATCGTTTACGTTTTTAAAGTGGTCCAAATCGATCGCCATAACGGCGCAGGAATGTCCCGATTTCACAATCTCCATGGCGTGTTCGTGAGCCTGCGGCAGGTACTGGCGATTGTAGCAGCGGGTGAGGGGATCGTGGAGCACCAGGGAGGCGAGCTGATGGTGAACCTTCCTCAATTCCATATTCGAGCGGGCGGCGGAATCGAGCGACTTGGCGAAGACGGATTGCAGTTCTTTGTTCAGTTCCTCCAGCTCCGAAACGCGCTCTTCCAGCTCATGTGCGCGATTCCGCAGGTTCACTTCCGCGATGATGCCGAGCACCAGATCCTTCATCACCTCTAGATCGCTGTCGGTCCAATGACGGGGTTTACAATCAATCGCGCAAAAGGCACCGAGCGTCTGGCCATTAACGTCAATGGGCACGCCGAGATATGCGTTCACGGAGAGATCGCGAATGGCCAGGTTCTCCTTCACTAGTGGATCATGAACTGCGTCCGAAACCATGAGTGGTGATTCGGTGTGAACCACGTGCTGGCAAAACGAATGGGAGAGCGGCGTTTGACGTGCTTCCTGGTAGGGTTGAGGAAGGCCCAAGCTGCTTTTGAAGAATTGGCGGTTGGAATCGACTAACGAGATGAGCGAGACAGGTACACCCAGCAAGCGGGAGGCCATCCGCGTGTAGAAGTTAAATGTCGGCTCTTCCACAGAATCCATGAGCCGCGTCTTTTCAAGCTCAGCGAGGCGGTGTGCGTTGGTAAGGGAGTCCAGCAAACCTTGTTCAGCAGATTTCATAAGCAATGGCCAACACCCGTGTACCTTACAATGATATGAATGAACGGTCGAGTGCGGGACACGACCCTAGAGCAATATCCAGTTTAATTGTTGTATTCGGCTCGGGAGTTTTTTTCTTTAGGTTCAGCGGGTCGGCCTCAACGTAGGCTCGGTCGCAGGTCGGGCGTAGAATTATCAGGCCGACTACCGCGGCAAAAACAACTTACGCCGGATTCGTTAGGCATAAAACCTCACAAATGCGTCTCAGTTAAGGGCCCGAACACCTTAAATTCCCATATAGAGTAACCATAGGGTGAACCACGTTTTCGGCAAACGAGGCGCACGTAGCGGGCTTGCGTGGGGGTGATTTTTAGGTCTTCTGTGCCGCCTTTGCCATCCTCTGTGGCGTAGACCGTGGTCCATTGTGAGGCATCATTGGAGGTCTGAATATCATAGGCCGTGGCGTACGCAGCCTCCCAATCGATTCTAAATTCACTGATGGAGGTAGGCGTTCCTAGATCGACGGAGAGCCATTCGTTATTAGGGTTAAAAGCTTGGCCGTTCAGGTTCAATGCCGCCTCATCGGCCACGCCCCAACGGCTGTTGAGATTTCCATCGAAGGCCCCCTCGGGTTTTAAGCCGCGGGACTTATCCCAAGAACTCGCACTAGCCGGTTTTCCCTGTGCCAAATTGACTCGGTAGGCCTGGGCCGGGGGACCGTAGATCTCAAACTCGTTTAAAGTTGGTGCCTGACCTCCATTGCCTGTCAGCTTCACATAGCGCACTATATGTTCGGAAAACGGAATGCTCTCGCTAACAACGGAAGTGTGGCGATCAGGAATCAAATCGCTCCAGCTCCTACCATCGGTTGAGGATTGGAGTTTATAGTGGTCAAAGCCAGTGGTGGCCCAATTAAGTTTGACTTGGTTAATCGCTTGTAAATCGCCCAAATCGACTGAGATCCACGCTGAATCCGTATTTTCCGGAGTCCAACCCGTTGTGCTTAGACCGTCTACTGCAAAGGACGCAGTCGTAGCGCCGGACGAGGCCATCACGCCCCTGTACCTCGCCAAGTTTTCTGATGGCGAAGACGGCTTGGCCGGCGGAGTGGTTCCCGAACCCGGCAGGGGAATCGTCAAAGGGGCCACATTCCATCCTTCAACGATCAGGCAAGGCTGTTCGCCTCCCAAGTTCTTCACGGGATAGTCGATACTAACCATACGTTCTTCTCCAGGCTGAATCGCCAGATAATCATCACTGTAAAAAGAACCATCCACGAATTTCTGCGAGGCTGCTTGATAAACCTTGAGTCGTGTAAAGAAGGCAAGGTTCGTTCCAACGTTTTTTAAGCGAGCCAGGACCACCTGCCGATCCCCCTGCACCCGGACATCGGCCACAACTTGCACCGTTGTGGAAGGCATCGATTGCAGCGGGGTGAAGGGCCCATCGGCACCATATTGAGAATCACGTTTTGACCGCCAATAAACCATATCGTCAATCTTTTGATTCTGCTCATTGAAAAGCTGTACATCGATAAAATGGACATCGTCCAGGCCAGCAGTTTCCTTCGCAGGAACTGTGAGCAAGCCGTTTTCGGTTGTCTCTTCAGGAAGATCGGAAAGATCTTTTGTTGCGCTCCATTTTAATGACCAATCGAGGTTGCGAAGCGCTACTTTCACGTGAAGATTTCTCGCGTCTGCGAATGAGTTATTTACCGCTGAAACATCGTTAGCGAAATAGTCGTACTGCACATGCAACGGCTTTTGCGCGTGAGCGATGTAAAAGAGGGAGGCATTCGGCTCCAAGGAGTAACTATAGAGCCGCGAGCAGACCTCCGGGAAGGTATTGTTCACGGTCCAGAGCGCCCATCCCGTGGAGAATTTTTGCGTGGCGTCCCATTTGTTTCGCTGCCAGAGCTCACCGTCCGCGCGGTACTGCATTGCGCCCACCATTTGACCTTTAAAGGCATAGTTTTCGGCCCCAATTCGTCCGGCTGGATCAGGCAGATTAAAATTGCCGTAAGCACCGCAACCTTCGCGGATCATTTTTAAAACCTGATGAAACCCGCCGCCATCGTGGTAGTTAAAATAGTCGTCATTGATCGGCCAAAGCTTGTTTTCAGGTATGAACTGGCGCATCGATTCAATGGCGGGCAAACAGGGGTTTCCCGATTCATTGCAAAAGCCGCCGAAAACACCGAGATGACCAGCTCCGAAAAGATCCACTCCGGTGTAATCGTAAAGGCAATTCACGCCTTGGTACCGGTACGGCGAACCGCGTTGGCCGTTATCTTGCGAGCTGCCCTGATAATCCCGCGTGCCATCGTACTTTTTAACGATATCTGACATGCCCGGCACGTCGCCACCTTCGTTACATCCACAATAGTAAAATACGGAAGGATGGCTGCGAACACGCAATACGGAGTCCTGCCAATTATCCAGAGTACACTGCTTATAGTCCGGCGATTGCCGCCAGGGTGAATCGGTTTGGGCGGTGAGGCCCGACTCCACCCAGACCAAAATTCCATATTTATCACAGGCATCGAAAAACTCATCGGCTTCAACGCCCGATCCACTCCAAATCCGGAGCCAGTTGAAACCGGCGCGGGCGATCAATCGAGCTTGGGCATCGTATCGTTCTGGAGTCGTTCGAAGCATCGCATCCTGAAGCCATGCACCCCCGGCCAAAAACATGCGATGTCCGTTCACCTTGTAGACGTTCTGACCATGAAACAGCTCGTGTTCAATAGAGCGGATACCAAAGTGGGTATCGACCTGGTCCGACACCGAGCCCGAATCAAGAGTAAAGGAAACGTGGGCTGAGTAGAGATTCGGATCCCCTCGTCCTACCGGCCACCAGAGTCGTGGATGGGTTACCGTTAGCCCAGAATTATCGGCACTATGAAGTACGATTTCCTGTTGTTCGCCGGGTGCCAGTGAGATTGCCTTTTCGGCAGTGATGCCATCGCTTTCCAACTTCAGCCTGCCGGTTTGAGGAGTGGAACTATTGTTCACCAAAAAAGTTTTGAAACCGAGCCGGGCCTCGTTTTCGGTGGGCACGCCTTCGGTCATTATAAAAGGATCGCGGATCGTTACCGGGCCAGAAGTGGTGATCGTTACGGGGCGATAAATTCCGATCGAGCGATCGCGTACGCCGTCGATGATCGTACAGTCCCAATTGACGTTTTGATAAATCGTTGCAGGCGTGTCTCCAATTGAGCGATCACCGCCGCAGCCGGCGTCCGAGGGCATACCCGGATGCTCTAACGGATAAATCTTCACAGCCAAGGTGTTTGGCCCTGGATGCGCCTGTGCCGAGATATTGAAATGAGCTCGGGTGAAAGCTCCTTTTATGCTGCCTACCAACTGGCCGTTCACAAAAACATCGGCCATCCAATTGATCGCGGAAAAATTCAACCAAACTAATTTATCTGGAGCGCTCGCCGGTAGCTGGAAGGTCGTGCGAAACCAATGCGGATAACTAAAGACCGACCCGGGGACGCTGGCGTCGGGAATAAGTCCCTGCGTCAGTTTGCCATGATCGCGAGTGAGTTTGTTGTTAAGCCCATAATAGGGTTCTGGATAAAGACCGTTCAGCACGTAGGTGTTCAGTACTGTTCCGGGCACTTGCGCTTTCATCCAGCTATTGGTGGGGTAGTTTTGGCTAGAGATTGCTTCGCCCGTATCGGGAAGATTCTGAGAGCTTTTAAGGAGCCAATTGGAATTAATTATGATGGGTACATCGGCATGGACGAGGACTGGCACGAAAATGGACAGTGCGAAGAGTAGGTGCCTAAACATAATCATTTTAGGTCTACTCGGGCTATTTCGCCCCAAGCTGCGATCCGCAATAAGTGGCTGGGATTTCCCTCAAGGTACGCGGCCGAGGGCCCACTCGAGAAATAATCAGCGATCCGAAGAACAAACCAGCAAGCAGCTATTATCGATATGAGAAGGGAAGCGGGAACAATGACTCGGGCTCTGTAATTGGGGGATTGACGATACCAACCAATAAGGAGAAACGCGACGGTAATAACGATAAGCTGGCCCAGCTCCACTCCAATATTAAAACCAATCAAGGCGGTTAAAAAATCCGCTCGAGGCAATCCCGTTGCTTGGATGGCACCCGCAAAACCTAGGCCGTGAATTAGCCCGAAGGCGAAGACCAAGAAGATGCGGCGATAACCCACGGACGTTTTACCCAGTTT
>CAVURW010000115.1:0-5841 GCA_963743595.1 uncultured Verrucomicrobiae bacterium | reverse complement strand
ATGGAGGGCTTGTCCTGTGTGCCAAGGCCGACGAGCCGGCGACTTGGATCAAGTGGGCCAAAGCCTGCGGACGGTCCAACGATCTTCAATTCTTTACCGAGCACAGTCTCAATTTCCTGAACTACGAAATGCAACGTCCCGGCAAGGGAGCCGGACTGACCGAAAACATCGTCCAGCTTCTCATGACCGTAGCCGAAATCTCTGGCGGAGGAAGCGGGGTAGTTGTGTATTGAGCATGGTTTTATCCATGCGTATATCTAGCCGGCTCTGCCCGATTTTTTCTAATCGCTCTTTCATTTTTCTCGGAACAGGTGGACTTGAACTTTGCGACATCTGCTTAGGCTGAGTAGTCTCAGGTATGCGAGACTACATAACTAAAGGAGTCCGATTCGTCTCAATCGTCTTCCTATGCATCATTGCTTCGATTGTTTACGGTGTCATCCACGACCAGTTTACGATTCGACTTTCGCTGGAATATTTCACTGTCCTTCATCCGCGACTCTTTCCGGAAGACTTTCCCGTTAGTCCCACTCTGCTGGCACTATGCTGGGGAATAATCGCGACTTGGTGGGTGGGGCTGATACTAGGCGTCATCATAGCCGCTACCAGTTGTTTAGGGAACCGACCGTCCCTCTCCGTAAAGGCACTGGTCTTACCCATACTGAAGCTGCTATTGACCATGGGAATTCTGGCTGCCGTTGCCGCCCCTATCGGATATGGTCTCGGATGGTGCGGAATTCTTCTACCAGCTCCGCTCGTTCTAGAGGAGGTTCCTCCAGAGCACATAAATGCTCTTTTTGCTGCTGGAGCTTCGCACCTGACCAGTTACGCTAGTGGATTTATAGGCGGAATTTGGGTCGCCGTTTGGGCTTGGAACCGCCGCATCCGTTATGACTGAGAAACCTCTTCCTACCATTGTTCGAATCGACACGCGCACCATTTCTGACTGGAAATCCTTCCATGATGTCGTCGCTCGAGAATTTGGTTTTTTTGAGGGCTATGGGATGAACCTGGACTCAATGATCGACTGCCTCACCTGCCTAGATGAACCTGAATCTGGAATGACGACTGTCCATGCACAGCCGGGCGGAGTCGTGGTCCTCCAGTTAGATCATGTAACAGATTTCGCCAAGCGATGTCCGGAGCAGTACGAGGCGTTGATTGACTGCGTTTCCTTCGTTAACTGGCGATTGCTAGAACTGGGTGACCCTCCGGTTCTGGCATTGTCATTCTTCAAAAAAGCCTGATCGGGTTGACTACCGGCGGTACCAGTCGTCAACCCGATTTTTTTCAATCGCTCTCGCCTATTCGGACTGGCTATCCAAGAAGTGCTCAACGGAAGCCCGAGGAATTCGCATATGGCGTCGGGTCCCACTGACTGAAATTATTTAGGCAATGGGGCAGCTTGCCGACTTCGATACAGCGGCTCACGCTTTTCGGAGAATTCCCAAGTATCTTCGCTGTTTGGGGAACGGTATAATAGTCTGCGGTGAGGATGAGCCGCGCTTTCGACTTAAAATCATCGTATTCGCGCCAACTCAAATTGGGCACCGGCTTGCGAGCTCCTGGGTTGTTCTTCCTTTTGTTGTCCTTTTGGTTCGGGTCTTTGTTTTCGTTTTCGTAGTTTTGCATTGTCGTTTGTGTTGTGTGTTGTGTTGGGTAACAAAGCTTACGAAGTCGACGTGCAGAAGAGTCGGAACCGGAACGAGGTTCTCGCGAAGGATCGAGACGGACGAAGGCCGACTCGAATAAAAATGGAACGATACTCTAAACGCACGATGTCTCCTTTTAGGAGCCATGTCGTTCTTCAGTGGGCCGCCTGCCCTCTGGTATCTTTGGCTTCTCAAACCGTAGCCAAGATCCAGCGCCTGACAAAACTTAGATTAATACGTACGTATAGCTTCTTGCGATCCAACGAGATTTTTTAGAATTTACAGGAACGACGAAAAGCCCATAACCGCTCTGATCCATCTCGCGTTTCAACTACTCTTTTTCCATGGAGATCAGCCTGCCCCTCAACGAGATGACACTATCGGAGAAGCTCCAACTTATGGAAGCTATTTGGGAAAATCTGAGTCGAGCCAGATTCCTTGCAGTCACCCGCTTGGCACCAGTCGGTTCTCTCCGAGCGCGAAAAGCAAATCGCTGACGGCAAAGCTGAATTTACGGATTGGGAGCAGGCCAAGGTCGATATCCGTCGCCGGGTCCAGTGAACATAAAGATTCTGAAGGAAGCTCAGGACGATTTGGTCCTGGGTTTCGAGTTTTATGAAAGCCAATCGCTTGGTTTGGGATCGCATTTTCTAGAAAGCCTTTTCTCAGACATCGATGAATTGGCTGCGTATCCAGGAATTCATCGGGTTGTCTTGGGCTCCCACCGTTGCCTATCTCGAAAATTCCCGTTCGCTAGTTCATCAGACTCGCTGATGAAAAAGCTTGTATTGGAACGGCCTACAAATAAAATTGATGATATGATTTTACTGGCCAGACAACTGCTTCCAACCCTCGATATAGTCGCGTCTCGTTTTGACTGAATTTTAAAATAATGGGCTACATAAAAATCATAGGAGGCTATAAAAGTATTGTTTTCAATTCCATTGTTTTCAGTACTTTTTTGATAATTGTCTACGGTTGTCTTATTCGGCTTTGTAGCAATGGTCAACCTCTTCAGGTGTCAGTCTCTAAAGATGAGTTTTGCGTTGAAATATCAAGTGAAAATGAAATTGATTTTTGGGTTTTTAACAGTACAACCGGTGAATTGCGTCATTTGGTTCCTACCCAAAAGCAAGGATGGGACTCGAATAGTTTTGTGTGTAAGTCGACAAGCGTGTATAATACAAGTTCAATAAGAAAAGTTGCAGAAGATTTGACTGCTATCGACTTAGATAATAGGTCGCCATATAAATTGATTACTGAAGGCGTCTATATAACAGCAAATAAGGACGGGAATCTAAGGTCATGCTTATTTCCTTTAAGCACACCTCCGCCAGAAGTTCTTAAATTACTCCGAGACCTTGATATAAAGCTCAAATGAATAACTGACAATAGTCGTGCTTGGTGGGATTGCATAGGTACGCATTGTGTGCCAACGACAGAATTTTTCCTCCTAGAGAAGAAATATTTCCGCAATCGACCGAATTAATTCACGAGGCGGTCTGATAATGTTAACGGTAGTATAGAAAATTAATCAAATTACTTACAATAGCTCTGGTTTTTAATTTACCGGCTCTGCGACACCGACTGTTATTCAGGCACTTCACTTTGGTGATATCGTTAACCCAGTATCGCCCGGATTTCTCTTCCTCCAGGAGATGTCCCGTTGTGAATTAATCGTTGAGCGTTGCAACCAGCAAGCAGTTGGGATACTGGTGCTATGTCCTGGCCAAAACGGCGACGGTGGACAATTGGTTTCCAATCCGACCTTGGAAAAAGATAGACCTGAAGGAGCGTCTTGGATTCCTCATAATTCGTTCACGAATGCATGGATCGAGCTGCATCAACCGTAACACTATGAGAAAGTATTCATTCTCCGCTTTTTGTCTTCCCTGGCAAAGGCGACCTCTTTTAGACGAGGCGAATTTCGTAAGACGAAGCTGGTGCAAACTTTTCTTCAACCGCAACTCATGATCCGCAAGAATTCGGCGCGGTAATCGAATCGCGCGTAGCCCGACCGTAATGGCTTGATGCTTTATAGTTTGACATCGTACCGTTTTATGCCATTTTAGTTGAAGAGAGCTGATTGAATCGAGCTCACCCCAAATTCGAACCTCCCTATGACTGAGCAACCCCGAACAACTCCACTCCAAGAAGACTCACCGCAGATCGATCCCAAACCACCGGCAGGCGCTGAGGTCGCCCTCGGTCGATGGTTCGCCCGAGTCGGCGTCGTCTTTGCCGTACTCACCGTTATCTCTTTCAGCACGTTAGCCTACAACGCCCTCTATCAATACATGGGTGCCTGGAGCAAACTGGGCGTCTTGCTCGTCGTGAGTTCAGGTTTGGTCGGCGGTGGCCTGCGTTTGGAAAAGAGGTTCCTCGTCTATGGAAGAACTTTAACGGCTGGAGGCCTAGCCTGCCTCTATTACACGCTCTACGCCGCCATCTACGTCGACCAGATGCGCGTGATTACCAACCCGGTTTTGGGCTGGTTTTTGCTCATGACTTGGTCCGCCAGCGTCCTCTGCCTCGCAGAACGCAAACGCTCGGAACTGCTCTCCGTGTTCTCGATTTCCCTGGCCTATTTTAGCTCGGCGATGAGCACCTCCACCGACTTCACTCTCGGTGCGTATCTCTTACTAGCAATCACCTCCGTGGTCTTCCTGATCCGTAATTCCTGGGCCGGCCTCTCCTACGTCTGCCTGGTCGGCACTTACGCGGGATTTATTCGGCAATTCGTTGGGATTGAAACCACGGGCTGGTTCACAATTAAAGCCGAGCTGCCGTTCCTCCCTGCCGCCGGTTACCTCCTCGGATGTTGGATCATCTACACCGCGGGCATCCTCATCTCGCGCCAGCCCACGTTCAAAGGCGGCAAACGCATTTCGTTCCTCTACTTGAACAATGGCGCATTGGCACTGCTACTACCATTGGTCGCCTATTTCACCGGGTTCGGTCATGTCGCGGAGATCTTTGGAGGCATCGGTTACCTCTTCATCTTCACTGCATTTATTGCACTCTCTTCAGACGACAATTCCCAAGAAATATTCATGCCCTGCTTGATTCAAGGCCTCATGTTGGTCACGGCTGGAGTCTGGAGTTACTTTGGCGGCGTTACCCGTGGCTTACTGATTTTGGGCGAGTCCGTATTTTTAACCGGGGCAGCGAAATCGTCTCGAAACCAAATCATCCGCTTCGGAGGATTTCTTACAGCCTATTTTGGTGCCGCGTTTCTGTTGGACGAACTTGCCTTCGGAGCCTCCACGACGCCTCTGATTTTACTTGGCGGCTACGCACTTCTATGTGCCAACGCATTTATCTCGAGAACCGCACCCGGAACAAGCCCCATACAAGCCGCCCCACTCTACTACTGCTTCCTGGCAGGGGTCATTGCGGTCGGGGGAATCGTTCTCCCGTACAACCACGTCTGGTGGCTCGTTCCCGGTCTGGCTATCGGCTCGCTGATCACCTCTTGCGTGATCTTCACGGCTCCCGCGTATGAGCTGTTCGCATTGGGCCAATTGCTGCTGATCCTGGCCATAGGGCTCGGAATCGTCGGTCCTCATTTCGGGCTTTGGACGCTCGGAAGTGTGGGATGTGCGACCCTTCTCATGGCGTTCTGGTGGAAACAGCAGCTGTTCATTCAGGAAGACGGCATGCGCCAAGTCGCGGAGTACGGTTACGCCCTAGCGACCATGACCGCCTGTGCCGTTGCCTTTGCGATCCCCTTGAATTCGCCCAGTTGGATGCTTCTGGGCAGTGTATTGGGGGTCGGATTTCTGGGAATTGGGCTTGCTGCGCGAATGAACTCATTTGTTCTGCCAAGCCAGCTTTTTCTAGCTCTCGCCGTCCTGCATTCGGTGCAAAGCGGCATCATTACAAACGAATACGCTGCCTGGGCCATCACGCCAGCACTTGCGCTATTCTCCACCGGGTGGTTGTGGCGGGAAATCATACCTAAACGGATGAATTGGCGCGGGGAAGAGTCCGATGCGTTCGTCGGAATCTCGTACCAAACGGTGGCGGGCGTGCTCGCCGCAAAATGGCTGGTACTCAGCGTGTCCACTTCGTTCGAGACGCTCCTCATCTTCGGACTAAGCTCGCTCATTTTGATTTGGAGTTTAAAACGTCAAATTCAGCTCGGCGTCCGCATCGCCTTGCTGCTCGATCTAGCAGGCATCGTGAA
>CAVURW010000114.1:0-11573 GCA_963743595.1 uncultured Verrucomicrobiae bacterium | reverse complement strand
TGAAGGCCTGCGTCAAACCGGTGGCCTACAGATTTTGCGCTAGCCGTTTTAGAGAAGCGAGAGAAGCTTGCCTAGATACCAGCCAGCGAGCTCCCACGCAGGTCAGAGCCGGGAAGGCCAAATGACACAGGTTTCGGAGGAGGTTTTTGTCGATATGAACGCGACCTTCCAGTAGCCCATTGATGGCCGGTCCGAGCGTGAGTGAATAGTGGTGACCGGCCGTGCCGGCATGGTAGTGACTCACAACCAGAGCGGTGGCGAGACCTGCCGCAGTTCCACCGGCAAAGAGCCCTCTCCAGCCGATGGGCAGCCGATAGACCAAGGCGGCCAACAGCGCCAGGCTGGTGAATTGCGGTGCCCAACTCAGGGCGATATTGACCAGCCGTTCGCAGAAGTGCGTATCAATCCAACTGAAATGTACGACATGCAGAACGGATAAAATCGCGAAAAAGCTCAGCTGAAAGAGTACCGTAGCCGCGAATAGAAGCGTAAAGAATAGTCCCGCGAAAACGACCGGACGACGCGCAGGTAAGCAACTGGCTCGCGACGCATCCGCCACGGAATCGGCGATGATCTCCGGGTTTCCGAGGATTTGCCACGCGCGGCGTTGAGCTTCGAGCTTGTGAGTGCCCTCGCTGACATGAAGATCGGCCAGAGCAGCCTGGTAATGATCGTCCATTTCTTCCAGGAGCCGCTCGGCCGGTTGCCCAAAAATGCCATGTTTGGCCAGCTGCTGGAGGAGTTGGACCTTGTACGAATTAGTGAGCATATGCGGCCCTCAAGATCGTCTGCGCACCGTGGACCACGGAGGTCCATTCCTTCCGGAGCGATTCCAGGTAGCTCTCCCCCTTAGGCGAGGTCTTGTAGTAGTGGCGGGGTCGACCGGCGACCACCTCCCTGCGCGAGATGAGATAACCGCCATCCGCGAGCCGATGCAGAATGGGATACAAACATCCCTCGCCAAACTGGAAGGTTTCGCCAGAGCGCTGGCGAATGGCGATCACCAATTGATAGCCGTACATCTCTTCGCGGGACAGGAGTTGAAGGATGAGCATCTCGGGGATGCCGTTAACGAAATAGGACTTGGCAGTGGCCATGAGGCGACCATGCCTCGCACCTCAATGCATGTCAAGCATCAAAGCGCGAGGTATCCGTTAACTGCTGCGTTCCGCCTAAATACGATTCTCCACCTGAGTCGATTTCAGATGAATCGTCTTCCGAGCCAGATCGTGATGCGCCTCAATGAACCGCACAGTTCCGCTGCGGGCGCGCATCAGCAGGGAGTGCGTGGTCGCAATCGAGCCTTCCACGTGGACGCCGCGCAGGAGCGGGCTATCGCTGATGCCCGTGGCCGCAAAGACGATGTTCGAGCCGCGAGCCAAATCGCGCGACATGTACTGCTGGTTGAGCTTGTCACCCCAGCCCTGCTCGATGAGAGACTTGCGCTCTTCTTCGTCGCGCGGCCAGATCTGGGCACGCATGCCACCGCCCAAACAGCGCAGGCCAGCAGCGGAGAGAATGCACTCGGGCGTGCCACCGATTCCCGCGTAAAGATTGATGTTCGATGTGCGCATCGCAGGGGCCAGTGCGGCAGCAATATCGCCGTCTTGAATCATGCGAAGCGCCGCGCCTTTCGTGCGAATCGCTTCAATAAGCGCCTGATTGCGCGGACGATCCAGTACGCAGACGACGACGTCGCGAACATCTTTACCCAGGATCTTTGCGGTCACATCGATCACCTCTTCGATGGGCGCGTTGATATCAATGGGCAGGCCGGGATCTTTAATCCACGCACGCCGCACTTCCAGCGGATAGGCGAGTTTCTTCATGTAAAAAGCGGGGATGTCCAGCAAGCAGGGTTGCCCATCCTCAGAGGGCTGTGACGCCGCGATACAGCTCACGGAATTGGGCATGCCTTTGCTGACATTGGTGGTGCCATCGACGGGATCGAGCGCGATTTCGAATCGGGGCGAGCCCGGCGTCCACATGCCTACTTTTTCACCCTTAAACAGACCCGGCGCTTCGTCTTTAATACCTTCACCAATCACCACCTCAGCGGAAATATCCATTAGCTCGAACATGCCTCGAATAGCATCGCAGGCGGCTTCATCGGCCTTTTCTTTTTTTCCTTTGCCCAACCACTGGAGCGTGTTTAGGGCGGCCAGTTCCGTAGCGCGAACGAAGTCCATTTCGATAAGCCGCTCGAAATCTAGCGGCAGAGATTTAGTATTTGTCATGTGGCCGATAGTTTACGCCGCTAAATAAGGTAATTTCAAGCAGCGTCCCGCTGAAACCATTGCCGTATGTTTTCAAGGAATTAAGCGGGAAGTAAGTGGTAAGTGCGTGGAGGCGTGCTATTAAAGTCTCAATAACATGACTCTACGCATTCTCCTCACCGCGATGGTTCTCTCCGCACCGCTGGTCCACGCGCAACAATCTCCCACACAACCGGTGGCTCCGGTTCGTCCCGTTACCGACATCTACTTTGGAAAATCTGTCTTGGACAACTACCGGTGGATGGAGAATTTGCCGTCGCCGGAAGTGCAATCGTGGATGAAAGAGCAGAACACCTTCACGCGTGATTACCTGGCTAAACTACCCGAGCGCGACGAACTCATTAAACGTGTGGAGGCGCTCGATAATGCCTCCACTCGGATCGGCGGCTTGCAGCATTTCGGTAACCGCTATTTCTATTTCAAAGTGACCCCCGCAGATCAGACGCCGAAGCTTTATGTGCGCGATGGATTGGAAGGCGAAGAGAAATTATTGGTCGATCCCCAAGTCCTCGGCGCTACAGGCCAACGCTTCACGATCGGCGGTTTTTCGCCCTCATGGGATGGGTCGAAAGTGGCGGTGGAAATCGCCGCCGGTGGTTCGGAGGAGGGCGAACTCCGGATCATTGACGTCGCGACTGCAAAGCCGCTGAGCGATGTGATTGATCGGATCTGGGGAGCGGGCGTGAGCTGGGACATTTCCAATAACTTTTTCTTTTTTACACGTCTCCAAAAACTCGGACCGGACAAAACAAAGAATGATAAAGAGCTCGATTCCGAGTGCTACTTGCATCGCGTGGGCGATTCACCGGATAAGGATGTGGTGGTGCTGAGCCGTAAGGCATTTCCAGATCTGGGAATGGTGCCGACCGATCAAGGCAGCGTGGGTGTATCGCCCGGCTCGCCCTACGCGATCGGCGTGATCGGCCACGGCGTCTTGAATGAACTGACAGTTGTGATTTCGCCGGCAGATGCGGTCACCCAAGGTCATCCTGTTTGGAAGAAGATCGTGGATGTTCCGGATGACGTCACGAACCTGGAAGTCAATGGCCATGACATGTGGTTGATCAGTCATAAAGACGCGCCCAAATTCAAAATTCTCCACGTCAATTTAGATTCGCCGGATATAGCGAAAGCAGACGTTGTCGTGCCCGAAAGTGACCGCGTGATTCATGGAATTTCAGCCGCAAAGGACGCCCTTTACATCACCACAACCAAGGGCGGCATTTCCCAAGTTGAGCGGCTGGAATATGGCAAGACCGGCGCGAGCGATGTGCCGATGCCCTTTGCAGGATCGCTGGGAGGATTCGATACCAACCCGCAGTTCGATGGCTTTTTGTTTCGGATGTCCGGCTGGACACAAGCCCCGCAGTGGTACTCGTACGATCCCGGCGCGAGCAAGGTAACCACGTTGAGCATAGAGGCGCTGAACCCGGTCGATTTCTCCGGCATTACCTCCAAGGAAGTGATGGCCACAGCACCCGATGGAACGCCGATTCCGCTCTCCATTATCTTCAAAAAAGACCTGGCCCTGGATGGCAGCCACCCCTGCTTACTGGAGGGCTATGGCTCGTACGGAATAAGTCTGGAGCCGGGCTTCGATGCGACGCGACTGGCGTTATTGGAAAAGGGAATCGTGATCGCTTACGCCCACGTGCGCGGTGGTGGCGAGAATGGCGAAGCCTGGCACTTGGCTGGACAGAAACAGACCAAGCATAACACCATCGGCGATTTCATCGCGTGCGCGCAGTATCTGATCGATAACAAATATACCTCGCCGACGAAATTGGCGGGGCGTGGAACGAGCGCTGGTGGCATCACCATCGGCGGTGCGTTAACCGAGCGACCCGATCTCTTTGCCCTGGCGATCTGTAACGTGGGTGTGATGAACACGCTGCGGCTGGAACAAGGCCCCAACGGCCCCGCGAACACACCGGAATTTGGATCCGTGAAAGACGAGGATGGCTTCAAATCGCTCCTGGCCATGGACGCCTATCAACACGTCAAGGATGGCGTGGCCTACCCAACCGTGCTCCTCATCACCGGTGCGAATGATCCCCGCGTCGACCCATGGCAACTGTGCAAAATGACCGCGCGTCTCCAAGCGGCCACTGCCAGTAAAAACCCGATCTTGCTCCGCGTCGATTATGACGCCGGTCACGGAATGGGTTCATCCAAAAAGCAGCGCGATTTGATCACCGCAGATCAGGCGGCATTACTGCTGAGCATCGCCAACAAGAAGAAATAACCAGGGCAGCGTGACGGCAGCGTGACGCTGCACCCAGTAATTCGATCGGGCACAGCCGCGACGTGCAGTCGAACTGCACCCATTAAGAGGCGTGACGCTGGAACTAGAAATGAATTCACTGTCACATGCCTTCTGCCTTTAGGTCCACGCAACGTTCTGCGGCCCTACTTCGAAACAGAGCCGTATTAAGGGAGCACTCTGGTTCGACCTACTTCGCGGGTTGAACGGGCGGGCAGGTTTGGTTACCGCGCGTGATCGTGCAGAGGCTTCGTTGATCCGGGCCGACCTCGAAGTGCAGGAGATCGTCCTGGTCTTTCCAGGTCACGTGGGTATCCGAGCCTTGCGAGGTGATTTTCGGTAAAACATCGCCGAAATGGAAGGGGATGAGCAGCACACGGTAGCGCACGCTATCGTCTTGGTAACGGATGACCACGTGTTTAAACGTGGAGACGTGGCCTTGGTAATCGGGTGGATCTGGGACCTCCTGCACCTCCAGCGGTTTCGGCTGCGGTGTGGGTGGCGGCGCAAAAAACGACGGCGCGATCACCACGACGAGCAGGCGCGGCGCACCGCCCGAGATATCGATTTTATCCGGGTCTCCCAATTGAGCATCGGGCGCGCGAGGCAGAATGGCGCCGAGAGCAATTTCATTGATCTCTGTGTTTAACTGCTCGGTCACATCCACTTTCTGGAAAAACCCGCCGTACGAACCGCCTCCGACTGGAAACGACCACTCGTACAGGTGCGTGGTTCCATCCTTTCGAACATCGTCCATGATGAGGCCGTAGGAGTGAGCTCCGCGGACAACCCCGGCTGTCCGAAAAGCATATCGCACGGGATTCCAGGTGGCGCGATAGGTCGGCATCCAATTGGTCGGGAGGTAGGATTGCCACCAGAACCGCATTTTATAGCGCTCCGTACCGACGAAGCATTTAACGATCTCCGGGTCAGGCTCCGGCTCCAAAACACCCCGGTGAAATTCGCGAGAATTATCGATATCGCTCCAGCGCGCCGGCTGCGTTACCCAATCCCAATCATACGCATTTTTTAAGTCAGCTGCGGCAAATGAGCCGATTTCGCTATCGCTATTGCCGATGTATTTGACGCGAGCGGGCATTTTCCCGACAGCATCCCAATCAATGTAGACCAGCGACTTCCGGTTCGGCGCGGTGTAAGCACTGAAGAGAAATCCACCCCAGGGAATGCCGAGCGCGTCGAAGTGGAAAGCACCGGCATCGGCTTGGAACGAGACAGAGCCAAGCCACTTATCCGCGCGCGCTTCCATCATCAGAAAGGTGGCGTCGGGGTCATTCCCACTACGTGCGGTGAAAAGGCCGTGAATGGAATCACTGAATGAGAGCGGCAGCTTGAGGTCATCGCGCTTCCACACCTCTTTTGGTTTACCGGCGGCCACATCGCCATCCCAGTCGGCGTCAAAGAGCATCGTGGAGGTGGTCGTATTGTTGTAAACGGGCAAAGGCGGGCGGGCGCTCTGACCAGTGAGCTGCTGCGAATAGGCATCGGCATTTTCAAACGCCGCCTGCTCCGGTCGCATGAGTCTCAGCAGAAAATTGGCGCAACGATCCTGCGGGAAAAAGAACTTCAAGAGATTCGCGTTATTCAATCCAAAATGACCATCGCCGTAGGAGCCGTTATTCACGTTAACGCGTGCGTCTGGCGTCACCGATTGCACCTGGGCCTCCGTCAACTTACGCAAGTGCGGATGTCCAAAGAAGTTGTCCCCACGGCGAGCCAACACGACCATGGATTCTAGAATCGTCTGAACCGCAGCGAGCGTCTTTCCGTTCGACTCATTCTGCGTTCCATTTGCATCAATTCCATATTCCAGCCAGGCACGGACCGTCTTTTTCGTGTTCTCGTAGATTTCCGGATCGTAGCCCTCTTCGCCCTCGATCGCAGCGGCGCTTTGGACCATCGCCGTGTCCAGGCCGGTCCAGGTTGCATCCGCCCAGCGCGGGGAACCGTTCATTCCATAACCACGTCGTCCGTATAGGGTTTTGGCAACGTACCGACGCATCAGCGCTTTCTGGTCGTCAGTCATCCACTTGGCGGAAAAATCGTAAATGACGCCCACATTTCCAGGCGCGAATGCGACCAATTCCCGGTAGGCAGTCGCTCCATTCGTCGTGCCCTCTATACTGGTGCAAAATTCGGTATCGCTCATTGCGCAATACTGATCGAGGAGCGGTTCTCGCAATTTAAAGTAATTGGCGATCGCCGTGGCCACATCTTTTCCATGTGGATCGTCGCCTGTGATCAAACAGTATTGCGCCGCTGCTGTCAAAAAGGGTAGCACGTCACTGGAGATCTCGTAGCCCGCGTCCGTGAGGACCAGTTTCTGCGGAATCAACCACACAGGGGGCTTATCCGTGTTCTCAGAAACGGCCTTGGCCGGAGCCGCCCATTTCAGGTTATCCAGCGTACCTGCGGCCAGCCGCTGAAAGACCTGCCCCTCCGCACTTTCATTACTCCACAGCGTACGCTCGAGATTAATCTTACACTCGGCAAGGCCCATCTGCCCCGCTTTAGTCGCTTTAAGCCGCGCGAGCACTGCTGGGATATCTTCCGGGCTGAAAAAAACTCGTGGATGAACTCCCGGTGCGGGAACTTTGGAGCCAAGGCCATCGGCGTTAAATCCGGTGAGATCGTACTTTTCCGGGGGCGTTAGGTCCCACGTGGTTTCCGGACCGTCATAGAGCTTGGAGGCGTCTGCGCTGGCGTGATCGAGCGACGTTCCGGCGTCCTTTAAGGAGGAGAGCCATTTCACGGCGAGATCAGGATTGGCAAACTTTTCCGGCGAATCGAATTGCGTCACAATCGCCTCCAAGAAAACCTGGTCGCTCACGCCAAATTCGATCGTGTCGTCCCCGATCAACAACAGCCCGCACGGGTCGTAATTGATCTTGCGACCCACAGCTTTTGCGGCCGCCACCACGTCAATGTACGGTTTGCCATCGATCATTTTCACCGGTAAACCGGCAGGCGCGGGTGGCCGCTGAAACGTGTATATCCAGCGATCTGCCAAATAGGCCGGCGCAGGATCTGGCGTGATCGATTTCAGCGCGAGAACGCCCGCAAAGGACTGTGGTACGTAGAAGTGTTCCGTCTTCACAGCTTCGCTACCGGTGAGATCGGCCTCATCCAGTCGGACTTTATAGCCGTACACCATGGCGTAGCGGCTCCCCGGATAAAACCCGATAAAGTTTTTGATTTTAGCGACCGCAGCCGAGTGTGCTGAGCGAGTGTAGGGCAACCCTTGCGTCTGGCTGAGCGCGGAAGTCGAATCGTCCTGTGCGTGGAGCGTTGCGAATGAAACGAGAAGTAAACTTAGGACCGGTGACAAGTGGAGTTTCGTATTCATTGGAGAGATCAATATGGCCTAAACTCTAGAGGGTGTGTGAAGTTGCGTAAACGGGTAACTCGGTCGGACGATGATTAATTTGCGATGTTGGAGAGATGTGTTTCGTATCAATCGATGTCGTCTTGGCATAAGCCGTGCAGCGTCTTGCTAATTAAAAGTGAAACCCGAGGGCAAGACTTTTTCGACACGAACTCCCGTTGTATGATAATATCTTATATGTTGAAGGTATCGGACGAGCAACGGTTTGATTTTGTCGTGTTGGGGTCGGGGATCGCGGGGTTAACGTTTGCGCTGAAAGTGGCCGAGCACGGAACCGTGGGAGTGATCACCAAAAAGAGCCGGGCGGAGTCCAATACAAACTACGCTCAGGGGGGAATCGCGTGTGTGACCTCGAACGAAGATACGTTTGATCTTCACGTGCGCGATACATTGGAGGCGGGTGCGGGGTTATGTCGAGAGGAGGTGGTCCGGGGCATCGTGGAAGAGGGACCGCTACGCATTAAGGAACTGATCGAGCTGGGGATGTCGTTTTCAGAGCGCGGCGAGCCCTATGGCGGGGAGCTGGATCTGGGAAAAGAGGGCGGCCATTCCAAAAGGCGAATTTTGCACGCCAAAGACGTGACCGGACAACAGATCGAAAAGGCGCTCCTTTCCGCGATTGCCAAGAACAAGAACATCAAGATGTTCGAGGACCACGCGGCAATCGATTAAAGGCGACGAGCGCAACTGGCACGCTCACTTGATGACGACTTTGCGTCCCCTCGACGCCGGCGAGTTCGCGGCAAAGAAGGACCGCGAAGCCTGCTCAAAAGAGATGGTTAATCATTGGCGCGAAGCTTGGGCCGAGATCCAGAACCGGGCGTTCGAGCGTCTGCAGGTTCGAGGCGATAACGGCGAAATTTTGCGGGCAGACCACCGAAGCTACGAAGCGCAGGGAATCGGCCAGGAGCCGACTATGCACATGGGAGTGCTGGCCACAGCCATGGAGCGGCAGGGTATTCCTACGGAAATAGGGGAGAAGAACCGCGAGATCCAGGCCGTGAACGCAGGACAGCCTATACGGCGTCGCGCTGGCGACTCGTTGGGGAGACGCTTCAAGGAGCGCTTACCCCGCGTTCTGATGCATTACCGACCCGAAGGCGTCAACATCTTGCCGATGAACTCAATCGTCTGATCCATGATCGGCAGCAACAAAATGAGTGGGAACCTGATTTCTGATTGGCCAGCCTCAATCCTCTTTTGAGACCGCAATGTTAAGCTCATCCAACAGGCATACCTGCCACTCGCTCGCCACATGACGAACAGAACTTTGAGTTAGGCGGAACGGTCTTTCGGCACTGCGGACAAGTAGTAACTCTCCGAGTGATTTCATCTTCTGTTTGACGCTCCACCGCCTGCCCCATTGTAAGGCCGTTTTCCATGTCTGAGAGTAGTTGCCACTGCGATTGAAGCATCATCTCGACAAATTGCAATTGTTCGTCGAACCCGCCTGGCACAAGAATGTCATTCCCATCTGCAAGGCTCAGCAAGGTGACCTCTTGGCCGGGTTCCAGCATTTCAAGCATGCCCACAAGCGGACTATCGATATCAACACCTTGACCATCGAGCGAACCATCCGCGTCTTGCAGCTTTACCCAGTATTGGTTCCCGCGTTCTTCGATCCCAACTACAGTGCCTAGCGATGGGCCGAAGCTACCGTTTTCTTTGCCTGTGCAACCAGTTGTTCGAGATTATCCAGCCATTGTCGCATTTTACTTTGAGCGTATTTGGATAGCGTGAGATCGAAGTCGTCGCCCGGATGGTTGGAATACATCGTACGCATAACCTTCACCACCGTTCGGAAGTCAATGTCATTGGAAGCATCGCCGTGAAGTCTTTCCTCGTAGACACGTACCGAGTGTTCATCCATCAAGCGTTCAACGATATTCCGGATGCCTCGCGCGTTTCCAAAATTGCGCGGTCCCCGCTCATCCAGGATGCCGGAAAGTTCATTGCCAATCAAGTAATGAATGCCTTCTAGCTTCCCGCCAACCACGCAAACCCGCCGCGCGGCAAGTTCACGATCAAAGATTTGGACCAGTTCATCGATGCTGTAGTCTGGAAAGTCAATAGTCCGCGTGATGCGGCTTTCAAAGCCAGGTTCCAACTGATAAAGCCGTTGCATAGGCTCTGTGTAACCCGCTAGATAAGGCGATGGCGATAGTCTTCCATCGCTTTATTGATTTGCGACAAGGCTTCATGTCCGTAGTCGTTCTTGCTTTCGCTAGACGCCAGCATATGAGCTTCATCGATAAAGAGCACCCCATCGAGAGCTTTGTCGATTTGTTCCTGAACTAACCCAGCTGTCTGGCCTAGTATCCGGCCACTAGGGTTGACCGGCTAGCCTCAACAAAATTTGTAGTTTTGATAAAAGCCCACCTCGTGAAGGATACGTCCCAAAATTCTGGCCACGGTCGTTTTCCCTGTTCCAGGATTACCTGTGAACATGAAATGTCGGTAGCTCGAAGTAATTTGCCTCTCTTGATCGAAACGCACCCGAGACCGCACCCGTTTAATTTCTTCTTTCACTTGAGCCAGCCCAATCAACTGGTCTAGCTCGCTACCTGTTAATGTTGCGTGCAATGGTTTTGCTGTCTCACCGCGGCTAAAAGTAGGTGCAGGGTCACCAGGGCTGAATGTATGCCGAGGCTGCCACTCTCCATTGCAATAGCGTGTTACCTGAGGATAGACCCTCGTATTATTTACTACTTTAGGATAGCTTTCTGTTATGGCAATCCAACTCGTTAGTCAGTAGGAGCAAGACCAGCTTCGAGCATGAACTCGGAAAGAGCAAGAAGGCATTCTGGGTTTCTGATTTTGCCCAGGCACTGGTACTACCGGTACGTGCTAGCTCATTATAGAAGTGTCTCCAGTAGAACGGGATTGGTCTCCATAGTGGGTCATTGAGTTGTTCCGTTAAAAAAGGAAAAAGCGCTCCGGCGCTTGGAATCTCGCTAATCGCTGCCCTTACCGCATCCCACGTTGCCACAGTGAGCCCAATTCCCGTAGTTGTGGCCCATTCACAACGCGCCAGTAGTTCCCTAGGGGAAAGTTTGACGTGATGATCAGTTCTTTATGACCGTCTGCAATGAACTTTCTGTATTCCTTCTTGTTGGTCCTCTGTTATAAATATGAAGTGGATTTGATATCGCTTGCGAGATGAATGGGAGATGCCTTTTCTCACTTTCACCAATAGTGATAAACAACTGCGTTACTTTGTCCCAAGTTTCCCGATTCAGGCCACATTCAACTTCTAGAGCCCACTCCACACCCCATAAAAGTGCCATGGGATCCTTGGGATCCTTGCCGGCGATGTTTAGGTTGTTCCCCCATCCCTCCGCGTGAGCATTACGGCACAGGTGTTTCTGGAGAAGCTCACCATATTTGTAGCCAGGACACGACAACGATTGAGAAATAAGCGGAAATCGCCGCGCCGCACCGCTCAGTTGCTGGAATGCATTGCTGACTGCGGGTTTTGTTCCCATGTCAAGGCCAATCTCTATTTCCAGGGCCCATTCGGCGCGTTGCAAGAGATCAGCAACGTTTGTTCCGCTTAGGCGCACAGTGCCGTTGGCTTTCGCCCACTCTCGCAGTTGCTTTTTATACTCCGTTTCGTTCTGTGGAGAGCTCA
>CAVURW010000113.1:0-4793 GCA_963743595.1 uncultured Verrucomicrobiae bacterium | reverse complement strand
ATCACTATATTCAACGCCTCTGGGAACGGTACTTGATCATGCAGAGTATTCATCACCGCTAAATCGGCGCTGCTCTGTGGGTCTAATTTTTGGACCCGTACATTACTGCCGCCCACTCGCTCGTATTCTTTAAGAAGGCTCAGGATCTGACCTTGTTTTCCGTCATCACTCCGGGCGTTTTGAGTCGCCATGGGGAAAACAAAAAACGTCACAGGCGTCTGAAGCACCTTTAGTGTCTCTTCGGTTTTCGAAGAAAGAGTATAATATTGATCCTTACTTAAATCGATATGCTCGTAATACTTAATCCCCAAGTAATTAATCATCCCAACAATGCAGGCCGCCATAACCAGCGTCAAAAATCCCTGCATGCCAGCGGCGAAACGGCTTGAACGAGCAGATTGTGGAGAGTTCTTCATAGATTCAATTCGTAATTAAGATTGTAGACGGCGTGCAAGAAGCACCCGCTGAGTACAAAGCAACATGAAAAAGACCATACTGCAGTAAAACACCACATAACGTGTGTCTAAAACCCCCGCCACGCCGGTGCTAATGTGCTGAAAAACACTGACGTAGGAAAAAACCTGTTTAAGTTCGGGACTTAAACTATCTTCAAGTTCCATTCCAAGCATTGCGACGAGCACGAGCCCGAACAAGAAACAAAAGCTCAAGATGGCAGCAACAATTTGGTTCTTCGTTAAGACGGATGAAAACACACCAACCGAAACCCAAAATGCGCCGATTAAAAACACAATAAGACACGTCGTTAGCACCTCTCCCATCACGAATGTAGGTGGCGGATTCGTGAGCGTTTGGAGAGCCAGAATGTCGAGTGCCAGAGGACTCCACAGCAGAGCGAAAAACGTCAGTGCTCCCAAGTACTTGGCCACTACGATCGACCATTCATTGACTGGCGCAGTGAGCAACATTTCGATCGTCCCTAGTTTAAACTCTTCGGAAAAAACTCGCATTGTGAGCAGCGGAATTTGAACCAAAGCTAAGATGTAAAAGAAGGCGGAGTTAAAAATCAGTTGAATAATACTACTTGTATGAATCGAATACTCGACCATACCTGTCATATAAATATAAAAAATAAATCCACTCGTCACCGCACTAGAGAACAATAGCATATATGCTACCATCGATTGAAAATACGATCCCATCTCACGTCTGTATAGTGTCCACCAAGCCATAGTATAATTCCTTTATTCTTACAAAATCGCGTTATTTGATCAATCTTGAGTCAGTTCAACAAACGCCTCTTCCAAGGTCGCCTTCACCCGAGTCAATTCGCGGAGTGGCCAGTTGTTCTTTTTCACCGTCTCAAAAACGGCCTCACGTGCATCGACACCGCGCGTCACATGCACCCGCGCACTCACCCAACCCCACTCATTCGAAAGCACCTCCACCTCTTCCACCTCTTCCAGCGCTTCCAGTCTCTGTACAACCTCCGCTTCGCTGGCTTTCAACTCGACCATCACGGCCCCGCCGCCCCGGACGAGCTTCGTCAAATTCTCAGGCGTATCCGACGCTTCAATCTTGCCGCGATTGATCACCAGTACACGCGAGCAGGTCAGTTCCACTTCCGATAAGATATGCGTGGAAAGAAGAATCGTGTGGTGTTTACCTAGGTCGTGGATCAGATCGCGAACGGAACGAATTTGATTCGGATCCAAGCCGATCGTTGGTTCGTCTAAGATGAGGAGGTCGGGATCGTGCACCATCGCATCCGCCAATCCGACACGCTGCCGGTAACCCTTCGAGAGCGTACCGATAATCTTGTTTTCGACGTCTTTTAGCATCGTCTGCTTCTTCACGATCTCCACGCGCTCTTTAATTTTGCTGGAGGGAACTTTTTTCAGCTCAGCCCGGAAACGCAGGAACTCGGAAACGCGCATGTCCAAATAGAGAGGCACATTCTCAGGCATGTAACCGATCCGCTTACGGACCTCCATCGATTCCGTAACCACGTCAAAACCGGCGATGGTGATTTTACCGTCGGTCGGCGGCAGATATCCGGCGAGCACCTTCATCGTGGTGCTTTTCCCAGCGCCATTTGGCCCCAGGAACCCCACGATCTCCCCCTTGTCCACGGAAAACGAAATGTTCTGAACGGCTCTAAACCCGGAATACGTTTTGGATAGATTCTCAACTTTGATCATAAGAAATAGTTCTGGCGTCGCTGAAAATCGGGAACAGCGTCCCAGACTACGATTTAAAATTTCTTCGGCAATACTGTCAAGAGGTTCAAATGTAATTCCCTAGGTTTTACAGAGATTTAATCTCCGATTGATCTCCAATTCATGCAACTGACGTGGTACGGACCGTAAACCTTTCTCTCCCTTGATTTTGGAATTTGCTAGTCTCACCCACATTGCTACAGTCCCGACCCCCGCAGTTGAAGGGCCGCTACGTACTACTCGAATGAAAATCATCGCATTGGCCAATCAAAAAGGGGGCGTCGGCAAGACCACTACCACGGTAAATCTCGCCGCTGGCCTCGCGGAGCAAGGCAAGTCGGTCCTTGTGGTCGATCTCGATCCTCAAGCCAACGCCACTAGCGCCTTGGGCATGGAGGCCTCCATAGAGCAGAGCATCTATCCTGTTTTGCTCGACGCCAAGCCGTTTCATGAGCAGATACGCCCCACGCCATCCCCACTCATCTCCCTGGTCTCTGCCGATATGGAAATGGCCGGTTGCGAAGTCGAACTCGCCTCCGATCCCAACCGCCTGACGCGCCTGCGGCGCATCTTCGAAGAATGGTCCTATTCCAAACCCGCCTTCGATTTCGTGCTCCTCGATTGTCCGCCGTCCCTCGGCATCATGATGACAAATGCGCTCGCGGCGGCAGAAAACGTGCTCATCCCACTTCAATGTGAATACTTTGCCATGGAAGGCCTCGCCAAAATTCTCGGAGTCATCGAGAAGATTCGCGTCGCTACGGCGAGCAAGAACCTGCGCGTCGATGGCATCGTCCTGACCATGTACGATGCTCGATTGAGATTGAGCCAACAGGTCGTTTCCGACGTCCGGCAGCACCTCGGGCATCTCGTCTACCGCACCCTGATTCCCCGATCCGTACGCCTGGGCGAAGCACCGAGCCATGGGCAAACCATTTTCACCTATGATCCCTCCGGTCTGGCGACTCAAAGCTTCCGCCAGCTCACCCAGGAATTCTTAGAGAGGCATTCTTAGACGTTTACCATGCCGATTCCACCCCTCAATTATGCCGGTTACCTCCCGGAGGGCATTCATGAAACCAACCTGGACCAGCTTCGAGAGCGTTTTGCCATCGGCGAACCGCGTGTCGTCCTCTGGGGCAAATTCATAGAGTTCCTAGATAAAGTGCAAACTCATGGCGGCTTCTCCTACGCCTACATTGATGGCGGTTTTGTCACGGGCAAACCCGATCCATCCGATATCGATGTCATCCTCCAGACCGCCTCGCCATGGGGCACGCTGGCTCTGGAATCGATGACCCCGTTCTTTGCGTTCGGCCTGTCTGAGATATTAAATCGTTACCAAGTTCACCTCCATTTCTGGTCAGAGGGTTTCCCAGGAGGAGCCAGTGATTTTCGACTCTTTTTCCAATATTTTCGCCCGCAAGATGCGGCTCCACTGGGTTTGCGTGAACAGAGCCGAAAAGGTATCGTCCGGATAACGTTATGAACTCACCCGCTCAATTGATGCAACCGACCCGATGGCAACACGCTCTCGGTTTACGTGCTCGATTGTTGCACCAGCAAATCGCTTCCCTCCAACGACTCACCTCAGAATTTGGCTCCTCACCGGAGCTTCTGGAGTCCTCGTGTACGAATCTTTATGCACTGCTGGACCAGCTCTATCTCCACGACTTGCCCATCGCAAAAGCGATCGATGAATCGGATCTGCTTCTGCACTTGGATGGCGAGTATCTCCACGCGAAATCACCTCCCATTCAACTGATCACCTCGATCATGTCGGACGTTCGCAAGCAAGTCGGCACTCTCGTTAAAACGTTGGCGACCAGCTTGAATGAGTCGCTGCAATGGCCTAAGGAATTCGACTTCGGCCTCACCAGCTTTGCGCCCGGCAGTCTCTACCTCGGCTTTGCGTTGCCCCGGGAATCGCTTCTTCAGCCCACGGTTCGGCAAAACCAACAGCTCATCGCTACTTCTGAAAAGGCGCTACAAACCTTTGGTGACATCACCTCACTGCTCGGGAAGCGCAATCCCTGGCCGCTCATTTGCGAACGTTTTCCAGATCCGAAGCTGCGCGATTCAGCGCTCAGTGCCGTAGCGCAACTCTCGCCCACCGGTCGACGCGGCGTCTCCTACATCGAAATCAGCGGGCGTTCATTTGTCGACTCACCCTGGCGGCGACTCGACCCGCAATCTCGCTCTCAGGTCCGTTCTTGGCTGGAACAATCTGCCAGCACTGAAGAAGTGGAGGTTGACGTGAACGGTACCATTCGGGCGGTTGATCTGGACTTTCGCCGCTGCGATCTGCGACGACCAGGGCTCCCCGATGTGAGATGCATTTACCCTGCAGAATTCGACTCGAATGCGGGGCAGTGGCTAAATAAATCGTTACAATTCCAAGGTCTTGCCGAATTATGGGAAGGGGAGCCCCGGCTTTTGAAGATCACTCAATTTCGCCTCATTTGAAATGACCACACCTGCCTACACGGATCTGGAACGACTCGGCATCTTAGCTCGACGTTTGAGTCACGATATGTCGAATGAAATGACCTGCGCGGTCACCAGCCTGGCGCTGTTTCAGGCGGGAGAAGGTGATGCTCAGAACGAGGAGATCCT
>CAVURW010000112.1:0-10058 GCA_963743595.1 uncultured Verrucomicrobiae bacterium | reverse complement strand
ATCGCTCAACAATCAAAAGTGTTGCAACGACCCCGAAGACCACGTGGACCAATATACTCAGGAGCAACGAATTCAGTCCCATTGCGGCTAGCAAAGCTCTGTAGCTACTCTTTTTCTTCGGAAGCGGACCATTTTCATATTTATTTATTGTCATTGATTTTCCTCTGCTACTGTAAACGTCACATTATTTACTTTACACTCCGCCAAAGCATCTAGCACGTTAATTGTTCGTCGATATTTAGCTTGTGGATCGCTAACGATAGTGATTAACAGAGAACCCTTGGCAGCATCTGTGGCTGCTTTCAGTCTCACTAAGGTCGCCTTCAACTGACCAAGCGCAGTGTCCTTAATTCCATCCATCGGCTCATCATTCATGCTGACTTGCCCATCGGATGAAATCGTGATGATTTGCTCATCGACAAAATCAGTCGGCTCACTAGTTAAAGCAATGCCTGGCAGTTTGGTGTTAAAATTTCTCTCTTTTTTCATGCTACCCGCCATTACCATAAAAAACAACATAATCACAAATACAACGTCGATCATTGGAGCGATTTGAAAACCCACATTTCCGTCATTATCATTAAGATCAAGTCGTCTCATGCTTATCTGTTTAGAGTTGAAAAGGAGATGTCGGAGATCCCTGAATCGCCGCACATATTCATTGCTTGTGAGACGTAGATTGCTGGTAGATCTTGGTCTGCACGAATGAGCGCACGCACGCTGGGGTTGTTAAATTGAGTTACCTTGTGCTCGGTCGCCTTGGCAGCCTTAAGAGCTGGTAGCAAATCCGCTGCAACTTTGTACGTGTGATCATCGACAACAAATTCAGGTTTCTTTTGATCCGCGTTCCATCGGATATTGATCACCACTTGATTTCGCTTTGTGTTATCGGTCACAGCGTTTTGAGCGAGGGGCAGCACAATGGTCCTGTCCACCTTTAGAACTTGAGCACTGGTAATCATCATAAAAAAAACGAGAATGGTAAGTAGCACATCTACCATAGGTGCTACTTGAAATTCCGGTTCTCCATCTTTAGCTCCAGCGCCAGCCATTTGTTTATCTGCGACAGTTTAAGCCGCAACCCCCTGTTGACGTTGGACCCAATTCGGAATCGCTGCAAAGAGTAGTTCATCGCCAATTTGAACGCCTTGCATGTATTCGTAGGGCATTTTCCGAAATAGTGCTGAAACGACATCTTGAACGTGATGGATCGAAGCAATTGCGCGATTCCGTAAAATGTAGAACGCCATAAATGCAGGAATCGCAATGAACAGACCGCTCGCAGTAGCTGTGAGAACTTCACCGATCGCGGCAGAGAGGCTGGAGGGATCGCCGATTCCAGAGGCGGCCAGCGTCCCGAACGCCCCCATCATCCCGGTGACCGTTCCAAGCAATCCAATCATCGGCGAGCAAACCCCGATAACTGACAAATAGCTAATCCATGTTTGAAGCTTGGAATTTTCCTTAGCAAGTTCACCTAACATCCCCTCTTCGGCAGCCTGCTTCCCCTCACCTAGTAGACTTACACCGACACGGATTACATTATTTAGTGGTGAAGGATTGGCCTTACAGTACTTGTAAGCGTCTACATAGGCCCCTTTTTTAAAGAGATCCTTGAGACGATTTTCATGTTCTAGGGGGACTAGTTTACTTGCCGACGTCCGAATGAGGCCATCAACAATCAAATAAATCGTGGCCATAGAGCAGGCCGCAATTGGGATCATAACCCAACCACCCTCTCGGATCTGTTCCCACAGTGTTTTCGTTACGATGGGAGGCTTTGCATCAGGAGCGGTGTCGTCTGCATATAATTGACACGGCAAGACCAAAAGCGCGGTTAAAACAACGATTAATTTTGTCATTGACTATTTTCTCTTTCCTTCATTTTGTTGATTTTGACTATTTCACCTTCAGCCAATTTCTGATCTGGGGCACTTTTAAAACCAGATAAAAGTTTTTCAAACATCTCTTTTGCGCGATCTAGATCTTTCATTCGCTCATAACACAACCCACATCCATATAATGCATCAGGAACAAGGCCATTATTATCCGCATAAAACACGCTAACAGTAAGATAGGAGAGCAGCGCATCTTCATAGTCATTTTGATTCATATAGAGATCTCCTGAAACGAGGAGACTTCGACTACAAAGTCTTGGGCTTTTGCTCACCTTTACCACCTCGTTTAGCTGGGCAATTTCAACGCTGGGTTGCGGATATGTTTTTAACAATACCCCGTCCAATTTCACTTCGTTCTGAAGTTCGGGTGTAAGAGGCATGGACGACGCCAGCTGAAGCGATGCCGCTGCTTCAGTTAACCGCTTTTCTCCAATTAGAGCCTCTACCCGTAAAAGTGTTGCCCGCACCCAGAGATTTCCTGGGATATCCTTATACGGCTCCTGCAACTGCATTGCTTCATTCGCCAAGATCAACGACGACTCATAATGCCGTTTATCGAGGAAACCAAACGCTTGCGGGAACTGGCTTGGCTCCTTAAACTGTATCGAGTCAATCAAGTTAACCGCATATCCAAGTTCCCCCTGATTTACCGTCACCATGAGCATGTTACCCTGACGAGTGACTGAATCAGCGTTAATCACATCACCCGATTTAAGCGTGATAATTTGCGCCTTAAGAGTACAGGTACCAAATAAGCACAACAGCACAATAATATCTGTTATTGTTTTCATTGAACAGGTAAACTGGTGAACCGAGTAAGCACTTCACTAAATTCTGGACAACTCGTGAGCGAGGTGTTCTTTAACATTTCTTGGTAGGTATTGCGTGCCTCTTGAGGCATGCCTAATTTTTCAAAAGCCTTTCCGCTCGCTAAATAGGCCTTGGCTTGAACAGAGGGGTACTTTTGATAGCCGACATAGACCCTTTGAAAGTATGCATTTGCTTCTGCATACTTTCCCTTAAGCATTTCAATCTGGCCCAGGCTGTAAACGCTGAACGCCGTACATTCCCCGCGCCACTCCCGAGTCGAAGCGACTTGTTCAAAGTATTTCTTAGCGTCATCTAGATTATTCATCGCCAAGAGTGTTTTACCCATTCCAAGAGTCAAATCTTTTAGCTTCCCAGCTGCTAAGCCACAGTCAAGAGCTGTTGTATAATATTTCAATGAGGCGTTGTAATCATTATTTGTGTAGGAGATATCACCTAAACCATTGTAAGCATAATCGACAAATTGTGATTTTGGATATTGATCCAAGAGATACTGATAGTATTTTTTGGCGTTATCGGTGTCGCCTTTAGCTCTAAAATAATCTCCTACTACTCCTAAGAGAAGAGGACTCAAATCCTCCGGCTCGTTTTTACTGATCTGCTGGAGCACGGCCGCAGCTGTCGGAGCGTCCTTCTTGAGCACTGCCATTTCCTGTCTAATAAAAAGCATTCGAGCCATGGTGGGTTCTTGGTCTTTTAAATCTGTGGGAGTCAACAGCTTCACCACATCATCGGGCGCTACATGTTTAGTAACGGATAATCGAGCCAATTGAGACAGAATCTCCTCCACGGCTTCACGTTGAGGCTCGTTCAAATACTTCTTCACTGAAGAAACCATGTAATCCCGTGCCTCATCTGCTTGACCTAATTTTACTTTTCCTCGCGCGATCCAGGCAATTGCAGATACAACCAAGGAATTGTCGGGGTTATTCTGTATAAAATCATCGCACAGCTTAATGACTTCATTCCATTTCTTTTGTTTCTCAAGTATTTTCGCTGCACCGAATAATGAGTAATTCAGCACATTATTATCAGGAGCGATTTTTGAGGCCTTCGTGTAGTCGTCAACAGCCTGATCTTGGTTTCCTAGCGTAGCATGACAATCTCCAAGGAGCGACAGAACCTGAGCTCGCGGACCATCGCTAGGATGTTTCGCCTGCCACGCAACGCAATCAGCGATTGCCTTGTCATACTGCTTACTGGAGAAATCGAGCACCGCGAGCCGATATTCTGCATCTGCGACGTACATGCCAGACGGATGCTTGGAAATGTAGTCATTGATCCCTGCAACCGCTTCATCTGGTTTATTACCGAACAACCGAGCTAAATCGGTCCTATATTCCGCTTTTTCAATATAAGTTCCACTTGGATAGTCCGTTAAGTACTTTTTATATGCGACTACAGCATCATCGAATTTCTGCTGTTGGAGCAAAATGTCTCCTAGAATCAATTCCATTTGTTCCCGTTCAGGATTATTGGGCTGGCTCGTTATTGCCGCCTGAAACAACGCTGATGCTTTATCAAAATCTTGAGCATCATATGCAAGAACTCCCTGAAGAAAACTCACGCTGTTAATGTATTTACCTTTAGGATATTCTGTGAGGTATTGGTTACAAACCAGGCTGGCACGTTCCGTTCTCTTGAGTTTATCGTAAACCACCAGGCTGCCATACAGTGCCGTTTCCGACTCGTCTGTGTCAGGGTACTCCTGAAGCACTCGACGAAAGACGACTGCAGACTCCCAAAGTTGTCCGCTCACGGCATAGGCATTTGCTAACTTCAGAAATATTTTTGGTAGGATAGGAGGAAGAGTTTTATAGGCGGCGAGAATCTTTTCATTTTTCGCTATCTCCACATCGATCTCTTCATTATCGATCTGTAGGTACTCCGTATTCAGTGGATCGGCAGTCATGGCCGCTACATTGGATTTTCGCTGCCTTTGCAAATTCAGCATATGTTGGGACTGAAGTTCGACGATCTGGTCGTTGTCACGTACACGTCTATAGGCATCCAACGAGTTATTGAGTTTATTGCTTTTTAAGAAGAGATCTCCAATCTGCACGGCGAGAGCATTAAATTGGGTGACATCCGTGACAAAATCGATATGGCTGTCCAGATCAAACAAAAGGGTCACTGCTTTGTCTGTTTGATTTTGATCTAAATAGAGGTGAGCCAAAATCAACTTAATCGTCTCCGCGAACTCTGTGATTTGGGGTGTGGCGGCCAATTCCGCTTCCAAAAGTGAAATCGATTTTAAAGGCTGATCGGTCTTTTTATAGATATTTACCAGAAACAGAATCGATTTTTCGTGAAAAAAAGGAAGGCGGGAAATCTGGATGAATAATTGCTCCGAATCTGCATAGGCTTCCGAGTAATAGAGAGCTTGGGCTTGCGAAAACAGAATCTGACCGAGACGTTTTGACTTGGGGAAGAGCTCCCCATATCGTTTAAAGGTACTTATGGCATTTTTCCAATCCTTCGCGTTGAAGTAAGAGGCACCCAACATGTAAAATACGGGCTCCAGCCATTGCTGATTCGGCGACGCAACTATAGGCTTCGTGCTGTCCATCAGGAACAGGGGAACTGTGGTGTTGGCGATAATTGCCTCAAGGTCTTTGGAAGCACCTACACAATCACCAGTTGCAAATTTCGAGTGAGCAGTTATCCACAGCTTTTGCACGTCTATGGCTCGCGCCGAAAGCGAAAACGCAAGTAAAAAGGCCGTTACCAATGAAATGAATTTGTGCATGGCTCTGCAAAATGCTTCGACTGCAGGGAGGTTGGGGAAGGTTCGGGATTCGGGAAACTAAAATGCTTCCGTCGATTTAAGCACATTCACCAACATCACATTTCTAGCATGTTCCCGGTGAATGAAAATCCTTTTTGCGAATTAAAGTCGTTTTTTACGTTGTGAAGCAGAAGTCACGCTTACGCTTCTGATTAAGGTCGCTAATGGTTAAAGTTCTAATCGAGGTAGACTTTTGTTGCAGTAGCACTGACGAGTGCCGTTCTCTCGCCCTCGGAAAGCTCTGCAGCGAGTTCCTTAACCACTAAAATCCAACTTGGGTAATCGGTTCGCAAGAGGCATACCGGCCAATCAGATCCGAACATAAGGCGAGGTCCAAATGCCTCAAAGACCGTTTCGAAGTAGGGACGAAGTAGCTCTTGATCCCAGGAAGCTTCACAAATTTCGGTCGTCAGACCGGAGAATTTACAGAAGACGTTGGGTCGCTTGGCCAATTCTCGAATTTCACGTGCCCAAACTTCGGGCACTTCCTTTCGAATCTCCGGCTTGGCGATGTGATCGACAATAAAACGTTGGTTTGGATGAGAGTCCACGAATCGGATAGCGCTAGCGAGTTGGTAATGAAATATCAGGAGATCAAAGGGAATGTTACGGGACGTCAATTCGCGGATGCCGCGATTGAAGTCAACGCAGGTAAAGAACCGCTCGTCAGAAACTCCCTGAATGACTTCGCGAACTCCTCGGAATCGAGGATTTCTTGACAATTGATCGAGCAAGCTGCCGATCTCAGGGTCCTTCAGAGGCACCCATCCGACAACGGCCTTGATCACGGGGAACTGAGCGGCGAGTTCGAGCAGCCACTCAGTTTCTGTCAGGACCGTTCTGGCCTGGACGGAAATGACACCGGAAACACCGGTGCCCTCTATCGCCTGCATAAGAGTGGTCGGGAGAAAATCCCTTTGGAGAACCGACATATCGTCCGAGATCCAGCCGAACTCGTTGGAGTTGTAATTCCAGAAATGGTGATGAGCATCAATCATGATTCAAGTTTCGTTGAGCGTCGGTAACCCAGTTCTGCTCCACCGCTCACGTGCATGATATGGCCCGTGATAAAACGCGCCTTTTCCGAAAGTAGAAACACAGATGCGTCGGCGATGACATCCCCTTCTGGGCAATAGGCGAGCGCATGAATATCGTCCAGGTACTGTTTTGCTGCGGAAGGGTCATGGTGGTCTCTTGCCCACTGGCGGAGCATCGGTGTCCAAACTCCGGCGGGACATACCGCATTCACGCGAATGCCACGCTTGGCATAGTCCAACGCCATGGATTTCGTCAGGGTATTCATACCGCCTTTGGTGGCCGTGTAGGCGGCGTGGAATTCCTGGCCAATCACTCCGACAAGCGACGACGTATTGAGAATACAACCCTTGGTGGCTTCCAAGGCAGCAAAGGCGAAACGAGTCGTGTAGAGAACGCTCTTTAAATTCACATGAAAGAGCAAGTCCCACTCTTCGTCGGTTGTTTCATGCAAGGGCTTCGAAGGTGCTCCAATACCGGCGTTGTTGTGGACGGCGTCAAGCCTTCCGTACTTCGCAAGAGCATGCTCGATGGCGACTTTGACCTGTTCGCTCTTTGAAACATCGCATACTTCACCGGAGTGTTCCGCTCCAAGTTCCGCAACGGCTTTTCTTACTTCGTCCTGATCCAATGCTACTATGAACACTTTTGCCCCTTCTGAGGCATAAGCTTTTGCGCAATCCCAGCCGATTCCGGATGAACCGCCGGTCAAAAAAATCACTTTTCCTTTTAAGAGCATATTATTGTTCATCATTCGGGTCAGAATCCGACCGATGCGCCTCCGTCCACAGGCAGAGTGACGCCCGTGACGTAAGCAGCCGCCGGAGAGCACAGGTAAACGGCTGCGTTTCCAATATCTTCAGGGCTGCCCATTTTGCGCATTTGAATCCTGCCTAGAACTCGCGCCTTCCTATCAGGATCATTCTCCAACGCCCTTTGGCTCATCTCACTAAAAATCCAACCAGGCGCAATCGCATTAACCCGTACTCCGCGAGCGGCCAGCTCAGCAGAAAGAGTGGAGACCACCCCGAAAAATGCGCTTTTGGCAGCAGCGTAGGCGACTACTTGGGGCACTCCCATGAACGCTGCCATTGATGAAATAAAGAGGATAGCTCCTGAACCGCGCTCCAGCATTTTAGGAATTAGCACGCGAGTGAGGGCATGAGGTGCCAGGACATGCGTGTTTAGTACGTTCTGGAAATCTTCCGCGGTCGTATCAACAGCGAACTTTTTCAGATGGACACCCGCATTATTTACCAGGATCGAAACAGGACCGGCTTTTTCTTCCGCTCTTTGAACAAGAGCTTCAAGCTCATTGATACGAGTAATATCTTGTGAGATGAAAGAGGCTGGCTGCCCGAGTTTTTCACATGCCTGGGAAAGCTCCTGTTCTCGCCGCCCCACTAGGACGACTCGAGCCCCGGCTCGAACCATGCAGGTAGCTATGCCAAAACCGATACCGGTTCCGCCTCCAGTAATCAGGGCGGTCTGTCCGGTCAGAGAAAATGAGTCGTTCATGGGAGCCTATACTAAATCTTATTGATTTGCTTAAGAGCCGCTGGGGATGGAGTCATCCCTGCACCGGGTTCTTCCGGTGCGACGTAAAATCCGTTTTCGATTTTCGCGGGAACCTGCATCCAATCATGGAGCCAGGGGATATATTCCAGAAGTGCACAGGCGGAATGAGCAAAGCACAAGTGTTGGTGCACTTGGCACATATCGCCCACGTGCGGAACCACTGGCAATGAATAACACCGAGCCATTTCCGCCACTTGCCAGAACTCAGTAATTCCGGCTAGGCGAACCACATCCGGCTGAACATAATGAACTGCACCTGCTTGCATGAAATCCCGAAATTGCGATGCCATGTAGAGTTGCTCGCCCAGTGCAATAGGCGTGGAAATCGCCTCCGCCAAACGCCTGTGGCCAGCGACATCGTCGAAATAGATTGGCTCTTCGATCCAGGCGATATCGAAATCGGCCAAGCGGCCGGCAGTTTGAATGGCCTGCGGTAAAGACCACCGTCCGTTGGCGTCAGTCATGATGCGGATCTCGGGGCCTAACGCCGCCCGAACAGCCTCGACCCGACGCAAGTCCTCACGTGGATTCGGCCCGCCTACCTTTAGCTTAACGGCGCGATAGCCGTGTTCTTCAACCATGCGTTTGCAATCTGAGACAAGGGTTTCAATCGACCAGTTCAGCCATCCGCCATCGGTATTGTACGCTTCCACTTTTTTAGAGGAAGAACCGCCCAATAATTTCCAAAGCGGAAGACCTGCCTCCTTGGCTTTTAAGTCCCAAAGTGCAATGTCAATTGCGCCCAATGCCAGATGGGTAATACCCGCTCGCCCCACCCAATAGATTTCGGATTTGCGGAAGAGTTTTTCCCATAAAGCTCGAACTTCCTGAGGATCTTCCCCGATGAGTAGAGGCCCGTAGCTATTGATGATGCAATCAACAATCAATCTATCAGTAGGCAGATGGGCGTGCGTCCCGGAAAAGCCATAACCCGTCAACCCACTGTCTGTTGAAATAGCGACGCCTGGCGCGCCCCAATGCGAAAGTTTATGTGTGCTGTCAGCGATTCCGCCACGGGTGACCGGCGCGTGTAGAATAATGGGTTCGAGGTGGGTAATTTTCATAAATTAGTGGGTGTCGTCGAAGTTAATCATGGCTTTGACGAGTCCGGGTGCTTGATGAATCCGGGGTAGTTGATCTGCCGCTTCGTCAAAACCGAACCGGTGGGTGATTAGGGGAAGCACATCGATCTGGCCGGATTGCAGCAGTCGAATCACGTCCCGAAATGTTTCTGATAGCCCAGCACGACTGGCCAAAAGAGTAAGCTCGCGCCGATGGAAATTCGGATCGTCAAGGGTGATGTCACCCATAAACAGACCTAGGAACACGATACGCCCCCCGTGCTCGGCTAATTGAAACGTCCCCTTCATGGAATCGGTCTTTCCGGCGGACCTCGTGGCGCGCCTGGCAGCGGCGCTCCGCGGCGGCGGTGCCAAGGTTGCGGCCGCCGCCTCGGGAGAGCGCGTCCATCCCGTCTTCGCGCTTTGGCCGCTCTCGGCCGAGAAAACGCTCGCGCGGGCGCTAGCGGAATCCCAAGTCCCGCGCGCCGGCGACGTCCTCCGGCGCTTCCGCCTCGCGGTCGTCGAGTTTCCTTGCGAGCCGTTCGATCCGTTCCTGAACGTCAACACTCCGGCCGATCTCGAGCGAGCGCGCGCGGTGCTTCGGCGTTAGGGCGAGCCGTCGGCCCGGCTAGTGAGCGAGGGCGAAGCTCCCGCGCGGCTTCGATCATTTCAATCGTCTTCGCCGGGGGCACGCCTGGCGCAGGAGACCTACGGGGCTCTCCTCGCCGAGGTTGGGGTTGCATTCGGTGAACCACGCCTGGATCGCGCTCGGGCGGACCGAGCTCAGAGAGGAACTCCGCGATCTGGTACGCGACGCGCAGGCGCTGCTCGGGGTCTCCCCCGGGGCCGATCCCCGAGGAGCAATTGGGG